>NZ_JBWVSU010000012.1:0-76946 GCF_056642055.1 Acinetobacter sp. 129952
TGTTGATCTGTCAGCATGGTACGAGGCATAGCGAATAGTAAAATTGGGTTTGGCGATTTGATTTTACTACTTCGCTATTTTTTTTAAGCTAAAAGTGTCAACACACCCTAATATTAATGGATAATATTTGTTCTTTTTTAGTCCAAAAGTTCGCTCGAAAAATAAAAAAAGCAATATTTTGGTGAGCCAGAATATGATAATTCGACTTTTAGCATTTTAAACGCTAGAGAAAGTTAAGCTGTTGATGCTGCTGTAGCTCATCAAATGAATTAATGCTGTGGAAAAACAGGGCACGATTTTTAAAACTTGCCCGCTGCATGTGCATGTCAGCAAAACAGCGTTTTAAACTGCGCTGATCATTTTCAAGGTGTTGGATAAGCGTGGGGAAGCTGCTGCGTTTCATCAGACAGAATGGAAACAATGCCTTTTCATTGATTTCAACTACCGCCACTTCACATAAGGGATGTCGTTGCAAGGCCTGATGTAAACGTGAAATGACCTTTTTGGGGATATAGGTCACGTCACAAGGCACGAACAGCACATAATCAGATTCCACATATGACCAGGCACTCTTCATGCCCATCAATGGTCCCTGAAAGCCGGGTTCATCGTCCTGATAAAAATCAATCGAAGGAATCATCCGTTTATAAATAGAGTGATCCCGATGGCTATTGACCCAGACTTTGCTTGCCCGGGACTTCAGTTGCTGATGGATTTTAATCAGCTGGATTTCATCATCAAATTTGTGCAGCAATTTATTGATGCCATTCATGCGCCGCGCTAAACCTCCGGCCAGAATCACCACGTCGGTTTCCGGATAAGACACCGTCTTCATCACTCTTCTTTTCATTCTATGCACTCCGTCTGGCAGGCCTTAATCAGGCCTCTAATTTCTGGCAAACACGAACCGCAATTTCCTCCGGCTTTTAGACATGCAGTCACCTGTTTTTCATGCGTGATATTTTTATCTTTAATGGTTTGAATAATTCGGTTCTTGCCGACCTTAAAACAGCTACAGACCAATGCTCCTTCACTATTTCCCATCGACATGGCCTGACCTGCCAGCAATGCTTTACGATGTAATGCACTCAGACGTTCACGTCTAAACAGGCCAGCCACCCAGTCACGATCTGGCAATAATGCCGCCGGTGCGATATAAAAACTGGCAATTAACTGGCCATCCTGAAGAACCACACTATGACTGATATGCGCCGTTTGATCTTCGAGATTCAGCCATTCAAAGCTTTCATCATCAAAGGCTAACAGGCTCTTGATCTGCCCGGTGATGTCAGAAAACCTGCGCCGGTCTGCCAGTTCATACCGGATGGCCTGAGTGGTTTGAATTTTGCTCCACCACACCGTATTTTCAATTATGGTCTGGATCTGCTGCTCAAAGCCTTCCCGCACATACAGCACGCCCTGCCACTGGGTATAAAATGGCTGGATCATCACTGGAGTATGCTTAAATTCTGGTTCGCCAGAAATCGGGTCAACTACCGGATTCACCACTTTGCCAATCCGCGCATCGGACGCAAACTGGTCGTTCCAATGAATCGGTGCAAAAATCTGGCCACGTCGCATATTTTGTGAAAATTGCACACGGAGTACACAACTTCCCCAAGCGGATTTCACCTCGACCAGCTCGGCATCTTTCAAGCCATATTTCAGCGCATCGTGCGGATGCAACTCACAATAAGGCTCAGTACGATGCTGGGATAAACTGGCAGATAATCCGGTACGACTCATGGTGTGCCATTGATCGCGAATCCGTCCGGTATTCAGGATCAGCGGATATTCAGCAGAAATAGCATGTATGGGATTGGCGGCAACTGTCGGCACTAATCTGGCCTTGCCATGTGCATGACTAAACTGGCCTTGGCTAAATAGTTGACCAACCTGATGAACTTCTTGCTTATCCCAAACCGGCCACTGGATCGATGCCAGATTATGATATTCTGCAAAACCGAGATGAGTTAAACCTTGCAGGTTGAAATAGCGGAAATTTGGCGTATCTTCACGTTGCGAAACTGAGCTATTCTGATAGGCAGATAAACGGGCATGTTCCAGAAAAATGTCATGGCTATTGCTAAAGTCAAAACCGCGAAAACCTAAGACCTGAGCCACCCGGGAAATGGCCCACCAGTCTGCTTCGGCTTCACCCGGAGCCGGCAAAAAAGCCTTTTGCCGGGAAATACGGCGCTCCGAATTGGTGACTGTGCCATCTTTTTCGCCCCAACCTAGAGCCGGTAACAGTACATCGGCATATTGCGTGGTATCGGTGTCGAGACAAATATCGGAAACGACCACAAATTCACACTTTTCCAGAGCGCGTTTAACCTGATCTGCATCGGGCAAACTCACGATCGGATTAGTGGCCATAATCCAGATGGCCTTGATTTTCCCGCTTTCCACTGCTTGAAATAAATCTACTGCTTTTAATCCGGGCTGCCGCGCGATGACCGGGCTTTGCCAGAAATCCTGCACCAGTTGCTGATGCTGCGGGTTATCCAGATCCAGATGGCTGGCCAGCATATTGGCCAGCCCACCGACTTCCCGTCCACCCATCGCATTCGGTTGACCGGTCATGGAAAAAGGCGCTGAACCGGGTTTGCCTATTTTTCCTGTTAATAAATGACAGTTAATAATGCTATTGGCCTTGTCTACGCCTTGAGAGGATTGGTTTACGCCCATGGAAAACAGGCTCATGATTTTTTCGGTCTGGGCAAATTTCTGAAAAAATAAGGTTAATTTTTCAATAGTAATCCCAGTTCGTTGAGCCACGCTTTCAAGTGATGACTCTGTCGAGCTGCTGGCAAGCGCCTGCTCCAGACCTTGAGTATGGTGTGTAACAAAATCCAGATCGGCATGACCATTTTGCTGAAGATATTGCAACAAGCCATTAAACAGCGCGACATCCTGACCTGGTAAAATCGGCAAGTGTAAGTCTGCCGCTTCACAGGTTGCGGTAAAGCGTGGATCAATCACCACTACAAATAAATCCCGCTCTTCTTTGGCTTTCATGATGCGCTGATAAAGCACCGGATGGCACCAGGCGGTATTGGAACCCACCAAGACCACCATTTCTGTCTGCTCAAAATCTGTGTAGCTGGCCGGTACCAGGTCTTCGCCGAAAGCCCGTTTATGTGCCGCCACAGCAGAAGACATGCACAGTCTTGAATTGGTATCAATATTGGCAGTACCCAGATAGCCCTTTACAAACTTGTTCACCACATAATAGTCTTCAGTCAAAAGCTGGCCGGAGACGTAAAAGGCGATGCTGTCACGTCCATACTGATCAATATATTGCTGAAATTTATTGGCAATACTTGAAATAGCATGATCCCAAGTGCTTATTTGCCGCTGTTCTTTTCGACCAGTCATCGGATGCAGAAGTCGGGTTTTTAAGCCAAGTGTATCGGCAAGATGACTGCCTTTAATACACAACTTGCCCAAGTTCGCAGGATGCTGAACATCGCCTTCAACCTGAACCTTTTCACCCATCGGGGTTTGGCTTACGTGCGCGATGACGCCACAGCCTACTCCACAATAAGGACAGGTCGTCTGAGTAGTTTTTATTTGGGATTCAGTAGAGCTATGTAGTTCCATAACCGGAATACTATTCATTGCTGCTGTGCTCCTTAATCATCCAAATTCACGTGTTTCACCAAATCTCTGATATCTAGTTTTTACAGGTTTGATTTAAATATTTTCTATATCTCAAAAGTTTTAATCCTCCCCAACCCTCCTTTAGCAAAGGAGGGAGGTTCCCCTCTTTTTCAAAGAGGGTTTGGAGGAGGTTTATCCGATTACCCTGCCTTTTTTAATGCAAAATCCCGACCAAAAAGCAGTTTGCTGCGGATATTACTAATTGGTGTCTGGTCTGCAATCAGTTCTGCATACCAAGCCCCATCTTCGGTATCGCCAAATAGCACAGCACCAATGACCTTGTCCTGTTGAATGATGATCCGTTTATAAATCTGACGCTTCTCATCATTCAGCACGATATCTTCAAAATCATCCTGAGGTTCAAAATTTCCGGCCGAAAAGACATCACATCCGCTAACCTTGAGTTGGGTCGGAACAGTCGGTGCCTTAAAGGTCAGTCGGCCATGTTCAGCCAGATGTGTCGCGCAGATAAAGGCCTGTCCCCATAATGGCTCAACCAGTCCAAAGGTTTGGCCACGATGCTCAATACATTCACCTACCGCATAAATACTCGGGTCATAGGTCTGCATAGTGTCATTCACCAGTACTCCGCGATTGCAGCGTAAGCCAGCCTGTTCAGCCAGGGTTTTATTGGGTCGAATCCCGACGGCGAAGACCACCAAATCGGCATCCAGCATTGTCCCGTCTTTTAGTTGCAGTTGAGTCACGTGACCATCCATACCGAGCAGCTCTTCGGTGTTGGCTTCAGTGATGATTCGGATGCCTTTATCTTCAATTGATTTTTTAAGCATTTGACTGGCTTTCATATCCAGTTGACGATCCATAATACGGTCCATCAGATGCAGCACAGTTACATTCATCCCCTGCTGCTTCAGTCCATAAGCTGCTTCTAGACCCAGCAACCCACCTCCAATCACGACGGCATTTTGCTTGGTTTTGCAGTAATCCAGCATGCGGTTAACATCCTGAATGTCCCGGAAGCTAATCACGCCTTCAAGTTCAGCACCCGGAATAGGTGGCATGAAGGGTTTGGAACCAGTGGCGAGAATCAGACGATCATAAGCAACGACTTCGCCTTTTTGGGTGTGGACCTGTTTACGCGAACGGTCGATAGCGATGGCAGCATCTCCAGCAATGAATCGAATGCCTTTTTCAGCATACCAGTCGGCTGAATGCAGCATAATTTCGGCAAAGCTTTTCTCACCAGACAATACCGGTGACAACATGATCCGGTTGTAATTGCCCCATGGCTCTTCCCCAATCACGGTAATGTCATAACGATCTGGCGCCATATCCAGCAAGTCTTCCAGACAACGCATACCCGCCAGTCCATTCCCGATCAGTACCAGTTTTAAGCGCTCTGTGTTTTGACCATTACTGGAAATATAAGTTTTTTGTGGAGTCGGACTCACCAGAACTTTGCCA
This sequence comes from Acinetobacter sp. 129952, assembly GCF_056642055.1. Next base: position 5,092 of record NZ_JBWVSU010000012.1, read on the forward strand.
TTTTCAATTCGGGTTGGAAATACCAGTAATTTCTGCTCTTGTTCTTCCAGACAACGACCGGTCACCAGACTGAAATGCTGCTTGTAAATTGGGGATGCGACTACACGCTCACCTTGCAGATCACCCAGAATGCCACGTGCCATGACATTGGCCAGACTAAACGGATCCTGATTGCTGAGTGCATAAACCCGCTGTTCCTGACCCACGCGAAAAATTGCAATCTGCTGATCTTCAATCAGGGCTGCCACACCGGTATTCGGAGTGATCTCATCCAGATTGCAGACTTCGTACCAGTTCAGTTCGTTCATGTCTTTTAAAATTGTCATTTTCATTCTCCCTGACTGTGGTATTTAGGCTTCAACCACTGGAATACGGTTTAAATCACGTTCAGCTTCTGTCTTTGGACGAATCTGGCCACGTACAGGCGCAAACTGAATATGCGGGTCATTCTGCTCGGCTACTTTGGCATTAATAAAAGTCTTAAAGCGTTTGCGCACTTCAGGATCTTCAATCGCAGTGCGCCATTCATCCTGATAAGTGCCAATCACATGCTGCATACGGCTTTCCAGTTCAGCGGCAATGCCGAGCGAATCATGCACAATGACATCTTTCAGATAGTCCAGCCCACCTTCCATATTGTCACGCCACACACTGGTGCGCTGCAGACGGTCTGCTGTCTGGATATAGAACATAAAGAAGCGGTCGATATATTTGATGAGTGTGGGAGTATCCAGATCCGAGGCGAGCAGTTCAGCATGGCGCGGTTTCATGCCGCCATTTCCGCATACATATAGATTCCAGCCTTTTTCCGTGGCAATGACACCGACATCCTTGCTCTGTGCTTCTGCACATTCACGGGTACAGCCGGATACTGCCATTTTGGTTTTATGGGGTGAACGCAGGCCTTTATAACGATTTTCCAGGAAAATCGCCAAGCCGACAGAATCATCGACTCCAAAACGGCACCAGGTACTACCCACACAAGATTTCACCGTACGTAAGGATTTGCCGTAAGCATGTCCGGACTCGAAACCGGCATTGATCAGTTTTTCCCAGATTTCAGGCAGTTGATGTACCTGCGCACCAAACATGTCAATTCGTTGTCCGCCCGTGATTTTGGTATATAGACCATAATCTTTGGCAATCTGACCGATGGTAATCAGACCATCCGGGGTAATCTCGCCGCCTGCCACACGTGGCACAATCGAATAGGAACCATCTTTCTGGATATTGCCGAGGTAGTAGTCGTTGCTATCCTGCAAACCGGCATGACTTGGTTTCAGAACAAAATCATTCCAGCAGGATGCCAGAATATTGGCTACAGTCGGTTTGCAGATATCACAGCCCATGCCGTGCCCATGTTGCTGAATCAGGTCAGAGAATGTCTTGATCTCATGCACACGAACCAGGTGATACAGTTCCTGACGTGAATAGGCAAAGTGTTCACACAGGTGATTGTTCACCGTGACACCCTGACGCTGTAATTCAGATTTGAGAACCTGCGTTACCAGTGGCGCACAGCCACCGCACGCTGTTGCAGCCTGCGTGCATTTTTTCAATGCACCCAATGAAGTTGCACCGCCATCAATGGCTGAACAGATATCAGCTTTAGAAACGTTATTACATGAACAGATGGTCGCACTGTCAGGCAATAAATCGATGCCACTGCCACCTGATTTGGAGGTTGACTGATCAAAGCCCGGCATGATCAGGCTTTCCGGTTGCTCCGGTACAGCCAGACCATTCAGCATCATTTGCAGGAGATCACTATATTCTTTGGCACAGCCCACCAGCACCGCGCCCAGCAGCCTGGTCTTATCTGCTGACACCACGATTTTTTTATAAACCTGCGCGGCTTCATCAGCATAGAAATAGCTCAAAGCACCTGGGGACATGGCATGTGCATCACCAATAGAAGCAACATCCACGCCCATCAGTTTGAGCTTGGTACTCATGTCCGCACCAGCGAATGCATGACTTTCTTGGCCTAGGACATGTTTTGCCGCGATCCGCGCCATGTCATAGCCTGGTGCAACCAGACCATAAATTTTATTGTCCCAAAGTGCACATTCACCAATGGCATAAATGTCCGGATGTGAGGTCTGGCAATAATCATTAATGATGATGCCGCCACGCTCACCAATCAGTAAACCACTTTGGCGCGCCAGTTCATCACGCGGACGAATGCCGGCCGAGAACAGGATGATATCGGTTTCAAGCACCGAACCATCTCCGAACTTCATTACATGCTGAGTGCTGTCACCATCTTCAATACTTGACGTGGCCTTTTGAGTATGTACCTTGACACCAAGGTCTTCAATTTTAGAGCGCAGTACCCGGCCGCCCAGATCATCAATCTGCACCGCCATCAGACGCGGAGCAAATTCTACGACATGGGTTTCCAGATTCAGATCTCTCAGGGCTTTCGCTGCTTCCAGCCCTAGCAAGCCGCCGCCAATCACTACGCCAGTTTTGGCATTCAGACTGGCTGCACGAATGGCATCCAGATCTTCAATAGTACGATAAACAAAGCAATTCTGACGGTCATTGCCCGGGATTGGTGGCACAAAGGCATAAGAACCGGTAGCGAGAATCAACTTGTCAAAACTCAGCACATCACCCTGGCTGGTGGTGACGGTTTTATGGAGCTGATCAATTTCAACCGCTTTAGTATTAAGTCGCAAATCAATGCCATAAGCATCGGCAAAATCACTACGACACAGACTCAGATCCTTGACCGACTTGCCGCTGAAATATTCGGTCAAATGTACCCGGTCATAAGCTAAATGTGGCTCTTCTGCCAAAATGGTCAGCTCAATGTCATCACCGGCCTGTTCCAGTACAGATTCGATGAATTTATGCCCCACCATGCCATGCCCAATCATGAGAATTTTCATATCTGCACTCCAACTATTGTTTTTTTAAAGATGATAAAAAGCCGCATATCACGTCTAGGCATTGATATGTCTGCTGATTGAATATGTTGTAAATACCGCAACCCAGCGCTTTGTAATGCTGAAGGAAGGGTTGAAACGCTTGTGCGTTTTGTATTGCTGAACAACTGACCATGTCATTTATCCTGTGCTGAACGAAATACCAATCACACTCCTTGAAAGTGCAATTACGATCAGAACGGACATCGTTGGCCGTTGTTAGTATTGAAAGTCATCTTTGACGATTTAATAAATGCAGAAATCGTGCCAACTTTTCCAATAAGAAAACGCCTTATTTCAGGCAGATGATCTACCTAAACGCTTCATTTTGATCAGCCATCAGCTGAAATCCCTAAAGCTATGCACTAAATTGAACAGAAAAATAGAATTTTATGCACCAATTTAATGGCATGTTTTTTGCTTTACTCCTGCTTGAATATTCCTTAGGCCTTACTTGAAAATATTCCATGTCCAAATTACGAATTGCTCTTATTGATGATGATCTGGAGCGCGCCCAATTCATCCAGGAATCCTTACTTTCACATGATTTTCAGGTGGTGGCCTGTTTAATCCTGAATGACCTGAATATGGTACATGTTAAGGGTATTCATGCAGATGTGATCCTGCTGAATATGGATCATCCGCATCGGGATATTATTGAAAGCTGTGTCAGCCAATATGAACTTCCGACCGTGCTGTTTACCCAGAACTCCAATAAAGACACCATCAAAAGTGCGATTGATGCCGGAATCACGGCTTATATTGTCGATGGTATTGATCCCACCAAACTAGAAAGCATTCTGGAAATTTCAATTGAACAATTCCGCAAACATAAAAAGCTGCTGAACGATTTAAAAGAAACCCAGGACAAGCTGATTGACCGTAAAGATATCGATAAAGCCAAAGCCCTGCTCATCCAGCTGCATGCCTTAACGGAAGAGCAAGCTTTTGCTTTATTGCGTAAAAATGCCATGAGTCACCGGATTACCATTGGTGAAATGGCCAGACGCTTACTGGATGCACAGAAGCTGTTACTGGGCCAATAAGGAAAAGCATATGTCCACATTAGAAAAAACTGAACTCAATATTGGCTATATTCCTTTACTTGATTGTGTTGCCATTCTCTGGGCTGAAAAACAGGGTTATTTTGCCGAGCAAGGATTAACCATCAATTTAATCCGCGAAGCCTCATGGTCAAGTTTGCGTGACCGTCTGGCCTATGGCTTTCTGGATGCTGCACATTGTCTGTCCGCTATGTTGCCCGCTGCTGCCCTGGGCACAGACCAGTTACAGGTGGCTTTGCAAACCCCTCTAGTACTGAGCGTGAATCAGGCTTTTATTAGCCTGCGCCAAGATCTGTGCTATGAACTCGGTATCCAGCCTGAGGATGATGAACAAAGCACCTCAAAGAAACTGGTACAGGCTTTACAACAGAATCATCCCATCAATCTGGCCTATGTGTATAAATATTCGATTCACCATTACTGCTTAAAAGAATGGCTGGCACTGACTGATCCACAACTGGCCAAGAATATCCAGCTGATGACGTCTCCACCGCCTTCCATGGTAAAAGGAATCGCGGAACAGGTATTCGATGGCTTTTGCGTGGGAGAACCCTGGAATATTCAGGCCAAACTTGAAGGCTATAGTTTTATCGTCGCGGCAAGCCAGAATGTCATTCCAAAAGTTGCCGATAAAGTCTTGGCCATGACCCAGGAATGGGCAGAACAGCATCCATTTACTGTAGAGGCAGTGGTCAAGGCAGTACAAAAAGCGCAGGATGATTTAAAGCAGCGCAGTGATTTATCAGAAGTATGGGACATGTTAGTCGATTATCAGATTATTCAGTTTGAATGTTCCGCCCAGCGGCATGTCTATGACTTTTACAAGATCAAGAATATTATCCGGAATTTTGTTGGGAAAAGTGCCCAACCGAAAGTCGATGATTTTATCTGGCTCCTGCAGCAGATGCAGAAATGGGAAGATATTGAAATGACCGTAGCCGAGAAAAAACAGATTGCGCAGCAGTGCATCTATAGTTTGCAAAGCCAGCATGCAGACATTATTGGCTAAATGATGTTACTGAAAAAAGAGGCCTGATTTTTCAGGTCTTTTTCATTGAGTCTATTTTCCAAAAAATGATTAAAAAATCTCTGCATTCTGATCTAACTTCTTGAATATGATTAAGAGTTGTATGCTAATTTTTGCTATAAAAATAAGTCCTTTTTAAAGTCATTTCAGGATTTGGGATGAAATGGCATCCATTTTGCTTAAATCAGTATTACGTTTTATAAAAATTGTAATATTGAGGGGCAACACTATGAGTTACGTTGCGCGTGAACTCAGTCAAAGAAATAAATTGCTGTTTGGCTTGGGGTCTTTTTTAATACCAATTTTAATTTGGTGTGCAGTCAGTTATTTGCCATTTATCTGGCATCCACAAGTCCAGATTACGGATTCAGGTAGTGTTGCCTATTTACAGGTCGAGAGTCGTATTGATAAAGACCAGTTTTTTTCTGCTGCGCAGTCTGCGGTAGATCAGGGTCTGGCTCCGCCGCAGGGTATTCTGGTCAACCCGATTTATCTGCCTGCACCGCATCAAGTGGCAATTGCACTGATCACAGCTTTTACCACGGAGCCTACCCAAGCCAATGCACCCTGGTTTCATGAAAGTCTGTGGCACAGTATCAAGTTGGTCTTTACCGCGTTCTTTATTTCTTCCTTGGTTGGTATTCCACTCGGTATTTTATGCGGATTTTCAAATAAAATTTCCCAGCTGACCGAACCCTTTGTTGAGTTTTTCCGCTATTTACCTGCTCCCGCCTTTGGTGCACTGGCAGTGGCAATTCTCGGAATTAATGATGCACCCAAAATTGCCATTATTGTGATTGGAACCCTGTTCCAGCAAATCCTGATTATTGCCAATACCACACGTCTGGTGGATCGCAGCCTGATTGAAGCCGGTTTTACTCTGGGCACAAATAAACTCAAAAGTCTGTTACATGTGGTGATTCCTGCCGCCCTGCCTGAAATTTACCGCAATCTGCGTGTGTTGCTGGGCTGGGCATGGACTTACCTGATCGTAGCAGAACTAATCGGCAGTACCTCAGGAATCACATGGTTTATTACCCAGCAAGCCCGCTATCAGAACTTTGATAATGTCTTTGCCGCCATCCTGATTATCGGGGTGATTGGTCTGCTGTGTGATGTGATCTTGATGAAATTGGGACAACGCTTATTTAAATGGAAACCGGGAGCTAACTGATGCAAAACACTGAATTTAATACCCGCGAATACTTTGACAAGATTTATAGCCGTCCGGTGATTTTGGAAGCGAAGCAACTGACGCAAAAATTCAGTCATGGCAAAACCGAGCGTACGGTTTTAAATGCACTCAATTTGAAAATTCATAAACGTGAGTTCATCTGTGTGATTGGGCCTTCCGGTTGCGGCAAGTCAACCTTTAGCCGTGTAGTCGCCGGTCTGGATCCTTATAGCAGTGGTGAGATTCTGGTGGATGGCCAGCCGATTACCGGCCCAAGTCCAGAGCGTGGCATGGTGTTCCAGGGCTATACCCTGTTTCCATGGAAAACCGTCAAGGAAAATGTCATGTTTGGCCCGCGCATGAAAGGCCAAAGTAGTGCAGCGGCCGAAGCGCAGGCACGTGAATGGATCAATATCATTGGTCTGGAAAAGTATGAAAACCAGTATCCGCATGAGCTGTCTGGCGGGATGAAACAGCGTGTCGCGATTGCCCGGGCTTTGGTCAATGAACCGAAGATCCTGTTGATGGATGAACCCTTTGGAGCACTCGATCCGCATACCCGGCAAAAAATGCAGCGTCATCTGATGGATCTTTGGCAAAATATCGACATCACCATCATTTTTGTGACTCACGATATGGATGAAGCCATTTTACTGGCCGACCGTATTGTGGCGCTGAAAGCCAATCCGGGTGAAATCAAGGAAATTATCGAAGTTGATCTACCTCGTCCACGCCATCCAGACGTCATGCTTAGTCCTGAATTTAAACAGTTAAGACAACGTGTCGATTATCTGGTGCATGCTGAAGAAGATGAACTGGATCCGGCACTGGCAGAACTGCCGGTCATTCCGCGTATGACCAAGGTCAGCAGCAATAAATAATCTTATCCAAAATGCCTTTGGGACGACCCGAAGGTTTTAATCGCTGTGTTGGACGACCAACATTAGAGGTGATTATCATGCAAGCGCAATATGTACTCCCACTGGTTGATATTTCAAAATTACAAAGTCCGGATTTAGCCGATCGTATTGAGGTTGCTCATGCTCTGGATCATGCCTGTAAAGAAGTCGGATTTCTTTATCTGCAAGGTAGCCAGTTTAATTCTGATTATGCCAAAGCCCTGATTGAAATGGCCCAGTCCTATTTTTCTCAGGATCTGGACACCAAAATGCAGCACTATATTGGAAAATCAAAAAACCATAGTGGCTATGTGCCGATTGGCGAAGAACAGTTTGCCGGCAACAGTTATGATTTAAAAGAAGCCTATGATGTCAATTATGATTATCAGGGGGTAAGAAAAGACTGTCCTTTACTTGGGCCCACCTTATGGCCAGACCATCCGGATTTCAAGTCTATTGTCAGCCAATACTATAGTCATCTGCGTGGGATCAGCCGGCAGATTTTTTCTGCCTTTGCACTGGCGTTGGGCGTTCGTGAGGACTTTTTTGAAAGCAAAATTACTGATGCACCAAGTCAGCTACGCTTGATTCATTATCCTTATAATCCGGAAGTGAAAGACGCCGAAGGCATTGGCGCACATACCGATTACGAATGCTTTACCCTGCTGTTACCAACCGCACCCGGCTTACAGGTTTTGAATAAAGCCGGTGAATGGATCGACATTCCCCTGATTGAAAATACACTGGTGATGAATATCGGGGACATGATGGAAATTCTGTCAAATGGTAAATATCTCGCCACCAAGCACCGCGTGAAAAAGGTCTCGGAAGAACGTTATTCATTCCCGCTGTTTTGCGCCTGCAATTATGACACCGTGATTGAACCGGTTATTCACACTGAAAATTCCAAATATTCTGCCCTGATCGGGGGCGAGCATCTATTTAATCAGACCGCCCAGACCTTTCAATATTTAAAACAGCGCGTCGCTAGCGGTAAGCTGGTCTTAAAAAATGCTGTACCACTTTCTTCTTTTGGACTTGAAGAACAGGCGGAGGTAGCATCATGAATCTGTTGGAAGTGATTAAAACTTTAAAGCCGACTATCCCTCAGCCAGAGATTATTCCTGACTTTTTATATGGGGCATTTCGGCGTAAAAGCATCAGTTTTTATAATGGCCTAACTGATGAAAATACCATTGTGTACTGGTTTCAGTCGCACAGTTTTACCATTGATCTTCGTCTAAAAAGCCAGACGGGAACTGCTGTTCAGGAACGCCAAGGCTGGATTGGCAATACGTTTTGGGATAACGCTAGCCAACTCTTGTCCTGGGACGTGAAAGACTACGCCAATTACCAGAATCATGTGCAATGGCCGGAACCAGCCAGGTTGCATGCGATTGGCAACTGCATTCTGGAATTTTCTCCAAGTAATGTGTATGTCGAAGACTGGCGCCAGCAGGTACAGCACGGTTTATTTTTAGGGCTGCGGCTTCAGTCTGCGCTTGATGTTCAATCTGGTCAGGAACTGGAAATGGATGGTGGCCTGATCATTTGTGCTGATCATATTGCCTATGCCCTGACGCGTTTGCCTGAAGTGCAAAGTGCAGTAGCTCAAATGGATTTGAAAGCTGTCGATCCGACCGTGTTTGCCTTGGTGGAAAGTTTTGAAGTTTCTATCGGGACTGATGGTCAAGCTAAAACTTACAGCACCCGCAGCAGTGAGACAGGAAAACTCTTTAACCTGGAAAATTTTGAAGTTCTCAATGGAAGCAGTCTGGTTCAGCATGTCATTTTAGATGGTCGCGACATTGACCTGATTTTTGAGCTGGATATATACCAGCCGGATTACCAATTTCAATATACAACCCCCACGACTACACAAGCTGAAATCTGGCTGAAGTCAGAACAGGATCACCTGATGCAGCATGCAGAACGGGCGTTATAGGGAGAAATATGTCTTTTTTATATCTGTCGATTGCCATTATTGCAGAAGTCATTGCTACTTCTGCATTGAAAGCTTCCAATGGTTTTAGCGTGCTCTGGCCTTCACTTGCCACCATTGCCGGTTATGCCGTTGCCCTGTTTTTCCTGTCACTGACCATGAAAACCATTCCGATGGGCATTGCCTATGCAATCTGGTCTGGTGCCGGCATTATCTTGATTTCAACGGTTGGCCTCTTGGTGTTTAAACAGCAACTGGATCTTCCCGCGCTGATCGGTCTGGCGTTTATGATCATTGGCATTATTTTTATCAATGTCTTTTCCAAAAGTACGCAGCTTTAATATTTTAATATTCATCTAACAATAAAAAATCCCCAATCCGGGGATTTTTTATGGGTCTAGATTACATTCCCCAATGAGGCGGCATGCTCTATTTGAGTTCTTGTAACAGAGTCGGAACAATCACACCATCCACATTCATTTCAGTCGTATAAATGCCGTTGGCCACATTGAACTTGTTCACATGGTAGCTGGAACCATAGATCGAGTCGAAGCCATCACCTTTGGTAAAGACTTTCTTGTTGGCGGCCAGATCCAGCAAATGCGTGCCATCAATGAACTGCATATAGGTCTTCGCATCGACACCGACACGTTTGGACATGATCTGTGCAGCATCTTCACGAGTCGCCGGGTCATTGATGTATTTGACAGTTTTATCCCAAACCTGAATCACCTTTTTCCATTGCTCTTTATTGGCTTCCAGATGGGCTGGATTCACGGTCAAGGTATCGTAGATTAATCCAGGCTTGTCTTTAGAGGTGAAAATAATCTTGGAACCGGCAACAGCAGATAAAGCCTGATTTGCCACCGGCTGCCATACTGCAATCGCATCAATATCGGGAGTGGCAAAAACCTGTGGCAATTCATTGGTCATGGTATTGACCAGTTTGACCTCATTCAGGCCAACTTTGGCATCATCCAGTGCAGTGGACAGTAACAAGTGATCGACCAGACCTTTTTCAGTGGCTACGGTTTTACCGCGCAGATCCTGAATCGAATTAATGCCATTCTTGGCAATAATCACGTCATTTCCAGCTGAATAATCGGTCGCCATGATCATCACGCCCTTGGTCCCGCCAGAGCCAGTGACCAGATTATCACCATTAGTGACCATGACCGCATCCAGCTGGTTGGCAGCAAAAGCTGAAAGTGAAGCTGAATAGTCAAACCATTTAAAATCAGCATTGACTCCAGCTTCCTCTAACCAGCCTTTTTCAATCGCAACTTGCCACGCAACCCAACCCGGCCAGTCGCTATAACCAATCCGGATGGGTTGAGTATTTACAGTACCTTCAGCCTTGGCATTTGGTTCAGGTACTTTAGCGGTATTGTCACAACCGCTTAAAAGGATTGCAGACAGTACGGAAACTGACATCAGTGCTTTTTTGATCATTTTGTGACTTCCCCTATGCATTCACATTTAAATTTGGTATTTGAAAGTTGTTTAGATTTCATAAATTCGCGCCAGCCACCGAAATGACTAATATCTGTTGCATCCTCAAGTGCATAGCCTTCACAGATAAAGCCTTTGACCCAAGTACCATCGATCAGCTGAACATTACCGATCCCCAAAGGTGCTGGCACTTCTGCAACAATGTCCCCGAACAGTGCACGCGGAATGTCCCAGACTTCGACTTCAATTGAACAACCTTTCGCGTTGTATTGCAGGCCAGGTTTTGGCGGTGTGGTATTTTTTAAAGCGTAGAGTTTGTAATGCGAAGCAGTCCGGGTCTGCTTGATCAGGGTACCACCACGTGTGGTCAGCTGAAAATTCAGTGGCATTCCGCTTAGATGTGCACCGACGACAGCCAGTTTGACGCTGTGACCCGATGAGATTTCAGTTGTTTTTTCATATGGGCGTTCAGAGGTGCCTAAATTTAACTGGCTCGCCTGCTGCCATTTTTGCCCGAATTTGGCCAGTGCTTCATCCATCCAGGCTGGTGCAATAAAGGTCACGCCCGTTGGCAAACCATCGGCACGAATGCTATTGGGTAGCGCCAAAGCCGACAGGTCGGCAAAATTGACAAAATTGGTATAAGCGCCCATATGGCTGTTTTTCACCAGAGGATCCGCTTCTACATCTGCAATGCGATAAATGGTGGGTGCAGTAGGCACCATCAAGGCATCATAATCTGCCAGTGTAGTTTGAATAACACGGCTCAGGCGGGCGCGTTCGTATTCATCCTGCATGACATCGACCGCACTGAACCGGTCTGCCTGTGCAATAATCTGGCCAATTACCGGATGGGTCTGCTCGCGTTGCACCATTTTTTCCACGGCACTGGTACGTTCAGCTACCCAAGAGCGGTTATACAAGGCCGCTGCCAGTTGTTGAAATGGAGCAAAATCAATCGGCTCAACCGTATAACCCAAGCTTTGTACACGTGCGATCGCCAGCTGGAATGCTTTTTCAGTTTCAGCATCGCCATAAAATTCCAGTGTATCTGGAATGGCAATTTTCCCTTTTGAAAATTGGCTAGGAACATTTTGAGGATGCGTTCTGGAATACTCATCGCTGGCATCATAGCCCTGCATGACTTGCGCTACCTGCCAGGCATTATCCACCGTTAATGCAAAAATCGAAATCACATCGATAGTGCGGCAAGCCGGAATCAGGCCTGTAGTCGAAAACCAGCCTTTGGTCGGTTTGAGTCCAACAATGTTATTGTGTCCTGCCGGTACACGTCCTGAACCTGCAGTATCTGTACCCAGTGAAAATGGCACTAATCCATTGGCTACCACTACACTGGAACCTGAACTCGAACCACCACTGATATATTCAGGATTAAAGCTGTTCTTCACGGCGCCGTATGGGGAACGCACACCGACCAGACCCGTCGCAAACTGATCTAGATTGGTTTTACCCACGACAATCGCGCCGGCAGCTTTTAATTTGGCTACTGCTGTTGCATCGGAAGTCGCCAGATAAGCTGCCTCTTTACATGCTGCTGTGGTATAGAACCCTGCAACATCAATATTGTCCTTGACCGCAAATGGCACCCCATAAAGTGGCAAGCTTTCAGTATCTGCACCAGTTAATGCATCAATTTGTGCCTGTAATTGTGCTGCCGTCGCAATTGAAATCCAGGCATGATCGTCATTATTCAACCCGGCAACATACTCAATCAGGTCACTAAGCTGGATATTGTTATTCTGGTAGGCGTGTTGCCAGTCCTGTACAGTCCATAAGTTGTGCACAGCTGTTCTCCTTAAGTGTGTTCGGTATTTTGTGGAATAGGCGGTATGACGGCATCCATCAGTTCGAGATGCCCTTTAATCACGCCTTTCAGTGCAATAAATTGTTCGCTAATTTCTTTTAGATCACTGCTCGCGCCCTGCATCAGCATGACTTGCAGAATTTTTTCATCATCCAGCTGGATATGAAGTGAGTTGATCACTTGCGCCAAATACTGCTGCTGCAGATCGACCAGCTGACTGCGCAGCGGTTTCAAGCTGACGTCATAGAGCAAGGTAAGCGTGCCAACCATGACTTCATCGCGAATCACCAGATCATCAATCAGGTGGCGGTTAATCATGTCGACAATGGCCTGTGAACGGCTTTCATAGTGTTGCTCGACAATTTTTTGATCCATTGCCTGAAGCGTTGTTTCTGGCACGGTGATACTGATCCGTGCCAATTTTTGTTTAGGCACGATGTTGATCCTTGGGTTGGTATTGTGAAGACTGTTTAATGTGAAAGCCTGCACGTACGCTGAGCAGCTCAACCAGAAAGTGAAGCCATGGATGCATTTTTTTATTTGATGTCGAATTGTTCATGTGCATCTCCTGTGGATATTACAAAACCAGAATTTCGTATTACTTAGGAAAATGCAGAAAGCGTGCCAATTTTTAGTTATTTGGATGAGGTGAATAAACTTATATAAAAGGGCGAAAAAAAGCCCCATAACATTGAAATGGGGCTTGTTCTAAAGCAAAAGTAAGTTTTGTATTTCACCAGTTTATTCCATTTTGATTGCTCATGTCCTTGCTATTCTTTTTATACATGAATGGTTAACCGATGTTTGTGATTATGAGTGATCAAGTGTATTACTCTCCTCTATTTATGTTGTATATAAATAAATGCATTAAGCGTGCCACAATATAAAATAGAATAGATTTAAGCAGAATGCTTGGAAAATTAATTACATACGCAAATAGAGGCAAAACAAGAATGATTTATTTTTTAAGTATGCCTAAAAAATAGCCCATTTTGCACCATTGGGGTTCGAGGGTGCATCAAAGTGTGGCTAAGTGATTCAGGCCGTCATCTATTAAGGTGTTATACTGCTAAAATAAAGACCAACCAGATTTGAATCAATCACTATTTCATAACTCATTTGAAAAGTAATGAATTGCTGCTAAATTAGCTCCCATATTTGGGGGCTTTTTATGACTGAAAAATTATATTATTGGGCTGAAAACTTAGAAAATTATACTTCAGACAATGAAGTCGACTACGATAAAATTATAGAAATAAAAAGATTAAACTTTTTTATTGGGAAAAATAATGCAGGGAAAAGTCGTTTTCTAAGATCATTATTTCAAACTATAATTGACTTTCATTCTTTAAATAGCCTAACTCATCATGAAGATATTAAACATATTGAAAATTTAGTCAATTCACTAGCAGAGTATAGCTTTAGCCTAGATAATAGATCAGGTTATCAAAAAACACATCTATTACCCCATATAACTAATATTTTAAATGCACCTTTATTTCCTAGAGCTGAGTATAAAAGATTTTTTGATCAACAATTTAATGATTTATCTAGATATACTCATGCTAATACCAAAGAATTAGAAACATTTTATGAAAAAATTAAAAAAGATATAGATCACTTTAATAACTTTTTAGGTTTTAGCAAAAAATCCTATATTCCTATACTAAGAGGTATGCGCCCTGTTAATTTAGAAGAAAATAAAAAAGCCTATTATGAGCGTACCCATAAAGATTACTTTATGGATAAAGAATCAAACGGAGAATGTTTAGAGAATAGAAAATTTAATTTATCAAACATAATTACAGGTGAAGGCCTCTACCATGAACTTAAAATTCACCTTTTAGGCGAACCAGAACAACGTGAACTGATTAAAAAATATGAAGAAAAATTAAGCGAATATTTTTTTGATAATGAACCTGTTTCACTTATCCCTAAGCATGATCAAGATGTTGTAAATATTAAAATAGGTAGTGATAGGCAATTCCCTATTTCACAGTTAGGTGATGGTTTACAACAAGCAATCATTTTGACTTATGAAGCATTCATCAACAAAGATAAAAGACATGCTTTCTTTATAGAAGAGCCTGAGTTACATATGCACGCAGGTATGGTTCGTCAGCTTATGAATTTCTATTTGGATGAAACTGACCACTATTATTTCTTTACAACGCACTCCAATCATTTACTCGATATGGCAGATGAATCTGACCAAGTCATAATTCAAAAATTTGTAAAACAACCGAAAATAGATAACCCAAGCGAATTTGATTTTAAAATTAAGCGTTGTGACCGAGATCGTGACCTACTTGCTTCATTAGGCGTACGTCCTTCTTCTGTTTATTTGGCGAACTGTACGATATGGGTAGAAGGCATTACCGATCGGCTCTATATCACTAAATATATGGAAAAATATTTAGCTGAATTAGAAGAATCGAATGAAGAGCTTTATAAAAAGTATCGTCGTTTTATGCCGAATTATCACTATACATTTGTAGAGTATGCAGGAAGTAATTTAGTGCATTGGTGCTTTAGTGATACATATGCTGATCAATTGGAAGATAAAGGTTTAAGTGCTAAAGCTGTCGCAAGTGAAATGTTACTCATTGCTGATGGTGATATTCAAGGTAAAGCTGATCGTGTAGAAGTTTTAAAGCGTGAGTTGAAAAAAGATAATTATTTAATTTTAGAGTGCAAGGAAACAGAAAATACTCTGCCGAAAGAGGCAATCATTAGAGTAGCTCAAAAAAAGTTTAGTAAGATGCAAACTAGAACTAAACAGGGGTTTACTATAGAAAAGTTAGATTCAATCACTGCATCTGATTACTTTGATCATAAAGATTATGGAATAGGAAAACTATTAGACGATCAAATACGAAATACCAGAACATCAACTGATAAAACTGCATTTGCTGATGGTAAAGGTGTAGGTACAATAAAATATAAACTAGATTTCTGCCGAGAAATCATCAAAGATTTCGATGAAAAACCTGATTGGGAACTTACACCAAAAGCCAAAGCGTTATGTGAACGAATATTTAAGCATATCGAAAAATGTAATTCTTAAATCTCCCCTAACCCCTCTTTATTAAAGAGGGGTTAGGGAGGATTCTTTAAGCCACTGGCGCCAACGTAAACAACACCTGCCCCGTTTTTACCGTTTGCCCTTTTTCAATAGTAATTGCTTCAACTTTCATACGCTCAGGCGCAATAATTGGTATCTCAATCTTCATCGCTTCAATCACAGCTAAGGTCGCACCTTCTTCCACAATATCGCCTGACTGACATTCAATTTTCCAAATTGAACCCGGCATATGCGATTCCACCGCACAGCCACCTTCAGGAACTTCTACACCTTCACCATCATCCACCGCATCTAGACTTTCAGACACATATTCTGCAAGGCCAGCTTCATGCCAACGCTTACGCTCAGCATCAAAGTTAGCTTGTTGCACCGCTTTAAATGCCGAAATAGATTCTTGATTTTCCGTTAAGAAGTCATTGTATTCTTTGAGGTTGAGTACACCGTCTTCAATACGTAGTTTTAAACGACCTGCTTTAAAGTCCTCACGCATCTGCATGAGCTCAGATTCAGAGACTTCATAAAACTTAATTTGGTCAAAGAAGCGTAATAACCACGGCATACCTTGCTCAAAGTAAGGGTTTTTGCGATAACGTGACCACATTTGCGAAGTACGACCGACAAACTGATAACCGCCTGGACCTTCCATGCCATACACGCACATATATGCACCGCCGATCCCCACAGCGTTTTCAGGTGTCCATGTCCGTGCAGGGTTATATTTGGTGGTGACTAAACGCTGACGCGGATCAAGTGGCGTTGCTACAGGTGCACCCAAATACACATCACCCAAGCCCATGACCAAATAACTCGCGTTATAGACCACATCTTTCACGGCTTGTTTGTCTTTTAAGCCATTAATACGACGGATAAATTCGATATTGTCCGGACACCACGGCGCATCAGGTCGTACCGTTTGCATATAACGCTCAGTGGCAAGTTGTGTTTGTGAATCTTCCCAAGCTAGTGGTAAATACACGGTACGTGATGGCACTTGCATCTCGGTCACATCAGGCAGTTGTTCTTCAGCCACTTGAAGCATACGCAATAAATCAATCTGATCGAGTTGGATCGAATCAAAATGTATTTGTAGCGAACGAATACCTGGAGTCAGGTCAATAATGCCTTGAATGTTTTGATCTTTGACCCATTGCATCAGCGCATGAATACGGAAACGCAGGTTTAAATCTAAAACTAACTCGCCATATTCCACCAACATATAGTTATTGCCGGCAGGACGATACACCACATCAGGCGTGCCATTTTGGCCTTTTAAGGTATCTAAAATGGAAGATTTTAAGGTGCTGATTTCAGGATAGAATGATTCATCAAAAGTGACGGCTTGCGTATCCTCAGCATTTAATTGCGTACGATATTTTTCATTCAGTACTTTGGCTTGATGATAGCTGACAGGCACAAATTTGACTTTATCGCCTGCTTTAAGCTGACCGAGTTTCCAAAGTTCCGAATTGATGACCACCGCAGGACACACGAAACCACCGAGGCTTGGGCCATCTGGACCTAAGATAATTGGCATATCCCCAGTAAAGTCGATGGCACCAATCGCATAAGCATTGTCGTGAATATTGGATGGATGCAGACCCGCTTCGCCACCGTCCTGACGAGCCCATTCTGGTTTTGGACCAATCAAACGAATTCCGGTACGGCTGGAGTTGAAGTGAATTTCAAACTCGTTGGCAAAGAAGGTATCAATGTCGTTTTTGGTAAAGAAATCAGGCGCACCATGTGGACCGTACATCACCGCAATTTCCCAAGAATTGGAAAATGTTGGGATTTGATCTTCTATTAAGGCTTTCACGTCATCAGATGTAAATGCCGTGATTGGAAGCATATCGCCAATCAGTAAATTACGCCCCGCATGACCGCCAAACTGACCCAAGGTAAAAGTCGCTTGTGAGCCTAAATATTCAGGCACATTCAGACCACCTTTAATCCCGATATAAGTACGGCAACCTGTGGCGATCTTGCCACATTTCAGCGTCTGACCTTTACGCACATTCACAGTTTGCCACATTGGGACAGCAACACCATCCAACGTCGATGGCATATCGCCACCTGCCAAGACAATTTGGCTATCGCAATGGAATTTTAAACTTGGTCCTTGGAGTGTACATTCTAGCCCTGCGGTATTCGGTGCATTGCCCAACAATTGGTTTGCGACATTCAAAGACAGCGGATCAATCGCACCTGATGGCGGAACACCAACATCCCAGTAACCTAAACGTCCTGTCACATCTTGCACGGCGGTTTGAATGCCCGCTTGTAGCACTTCAATTTTTTGAGTTTTCCACTCAAAGGTATTTAAAAAACGTGTGGTTTGCGTACCGGCTTTAAAGACATTGCAGTCGATAATGTTTTGTAGATATTCAAGGTTGGTTTCAATGCCCGCCACTTGGGTTTTAGCGAGCGTAACTGTCATGGCTTGAATTGCAGAATCACGATCATCCGCAGTCACAATAATTTTGGCAATCATCGGGTCATAGAAAGATGAGACGTTTGAACCTGTTTCTACCCAAGTTTCATTACGCGCGTTGGCATCGAACTCAACATGCGTCAAAAGTCCTGCACTTGGTTGGAAGTTTTTGATTGGATCTTCGGCATAAAGACGCACTTGAATTGAATGTCTTTGTGACTCAAGTTTTGATGTTGGTGCAACCCAATCGCCACTGCCTAAAGTCACCATCCATTCCACAAGATCGACACCAAAGACTTGTTCAGTAACGCCATGTTCCACTTGTAGACGGGTATTCACTTCCAAAAAGTAGAATTTTTGTGTGTCAGTATCCATCACAAATTCAACTGTACCTGCCGAGCGGTAATTCACTGACTGCATCAATTGAATCGCAACGTTTTGGATATAAGCACGTTGTTCATCTGTAATGTGTGGCGCAGGTGTTTCCTCAATCACTTTTTGGTTACGACGTTGCACCGAACAATCACGCTCGCCTAAAGCTAAAACTAAGCCATTGCCATCACCAAAGATTTGCACTTCGATATGACGCGCATTTTGCACAAATTTCTCGAGGTACAAGCCTGCATCTTTAAAGTTCGCTTGCGCTAAATACGACACGGTTGTGTAAGCATCTTTCAGCTCTTCAGCATTCCACACCAAACGCATACCAATACCACCACCGCCAGCGGTACTTTTGAGCATCACAGGATAACCGATACGTTCCGCTTCAAGCAGTGCTTCAGCTTCATCAGCGAGTAATTGACTACCCGGCAATAACGGCACATTGGCTTGAATTGCCAATTCACGTGCAGTATGTTTGAGACCAAAAGCTTTCATTTGCTCGGCATTTGGTCCCAAGAATACAATGCCTTGAGCTTCACACAGATTACAGAATTCGGCATTTTCAGACAGGAATCCATAGCCCGGATGAATCGCTTGCGCACCGGTATGTTTGGCCACTTCTAAGATTTTATCGACATTCAGATAGCTTTGGCTTGCAGGTGCATCACCAATAAAGACCGCTTCATCAGCTAAAGTCACATGCAAGGAATCACGATCTGCTTCCGAATACACCGCAACCGATTGGATGCCTAATTTTTTAAGGGTACGGATGACACGACAAGCAATTGCACCACGGTTGGCGATGAGAACTTTATTAAACCCATATTTTAAAGTCATAGTCTTATACCTCGCCTTCACGGACAATCAGTTGAATTTTTGTTGGGTTATAGGCATTACATGGGTTATTCAGTTGTGGGCAGTTTGAGATCAACACAATCAAATCCATCTCAGCTTTAATTTCCACATATTTGCCCGGTGCAGAAATCCCATCATCAAATTTCAGGTGACCATCTGAAGTTACAGGTACATTCATAAAAAAATTAATATTTGGACCGATATGGCGCACATTCAGACCATGCTTTTTCGCAATCGGATGTTGTGACAATGCAATCATGAAATTGTTACGGCAACTGTGCATTGGATATTTATCATGCGCATAACGAACCGTGTTACTTTCACATGAACATGCACCGCCTAAAGTATCGTGGCGACCGCAGTTGTCATCATGAATACTCGCAATTTTATTGCCAAAGTTGGTATATAAAGTCGTACCTTTTTCTAGATAAATTTGACGGTTCATCGCCAAAGTATCGGTTGCGCTATAACGCTCTTCAGGGTTATGTGCGGAAATAAACAAAGTATCCACCGCTTGATTACCTTCAAGATCAACAATACGGAAATACTGGCCTTTTTTGACTTCACACATCCATGCTTCACCGGCAGGACAAACTTCGCTAAGTACTGATTTTTCTATATTTACGAGTGCAGTCATGATCATTCCCCTTAAGCAGTTAAAGCGTAGTAGCGGTTATTATTTTGAAACGCACGCTGATTTTGCGGGCATGAGTCACGGCAGACATCGGTGTCGCCTAAAGGCAGTGCTTTAAAGAGTGAGAGCTGAATATCGGCTGGTGCATATTCATTAGAATTGTCGAGTGCATGTGGTGCGCTGGATAAAAACACCAAACAATCCATTTCAAAGCGTAGTTCAATTACTTGGTCGGTATTGTCAGACTTCACATAAGTTAAATTGCCATTGTCATCCGGTTGAACTTTTGAGAATAGATTTAAGGTATTACTCAGATCCGTCGCAGATAAACCAAATTTGGTCATCTCTAAAAGTAGGCTGTCTTTAGCATTGCGGTACATGTCGTTGCGGGCATCCTGGAAGGTCTTCGTGCCAAACTGTGCTCCAATTTGCGGTGCGGTACTTGGCGCACAAAAGGCATCATTCCAACCATGGTCATCTTTGACAATCGAGATCATCGCACGACCTAAATCAGACGCCAAAATGTGCCCTGTACTTAAAAATGCGCTGTGTTGACCTTTTAAGCTGTCTGGCATGTTATAGGCTTCAAGCTTATCTTCGCTATTCACACAAAACAGTGAAACATTGGCATTTGCGCCTAAAGATTTAAGTTGTAAAACTGCGCCACGCTGGATGCGTGCTGACCAGTGGTGTCCACCCGGTAAACGTTCAGTCCAGAGGACTTGATCTTCGTGATAAGTAGTTGTGCTCATATGCATCCATCCCAATCTTGTACGGTTTACCTCCCGGGCTTTTATCCCTCCGTGTAGCTTGAGCTTGAAACTTAAGCCGTGAACTCTCGGTCGCAGACCTACATGAATCTTCATGTATCGGAACCCTAGATCACTTTATGATTGAGTAGATAGATGCAAAGGACGTGCCAAACTGGTAATACTATTTTTTATATTCGTAATACTTTTTTTTGAGATGGAACTGATCACTTCAGGTGCAAGGCTCTGAAAAAGGCATCAAGATGTACCAAAATAAAAAAATCCCGGCTTGAACCGGGAGTTTAAAATCTAGAGATGAGAACTCAATCAAACTATTTAAGTTGTAGAGTTATTTACTTAAAATCTCATGCAGCATATTGCGTAACCATTGATGGCTGGTTTTATGATGACAGGACATATGCCAATACTGCTTTACGGAATAGGTCGGGAATGCAATTGGCGCATTAAAGATCTTGAGATTGCCACGTGATAACAGGACTTCACTCAAATAATAAGGCACGGTCGCAATCGCATCGGTTTCCTGCACTACCAGTCCGACTCCCAGATAACTTGGCAGACGCATTAGAATGTCACGCTTAAGTTCCAGATTCAGCAATTCATTTTCAATATGGTAATGCCCCATCCCGGCATCAATATCGATATGCGTTTCACGTAAATACTCTTCGGTCGTGATGCTGTCACCCGTGAGCCGCGGATGATCTTTCGCCGCGATCACTACATAATATTGCTCAAACAGTTTCTGCTGATAAAAGCCATTCTCCAGATTTGGCAAGAAGCCCAAAGCCAGATCAATCTCACCATTGGCCATTTGATAACTGGTTTCCGAGGTAATCGGACGCACATTCAGACGGATATGGGATGCATGCTGCTTCAGATACTGGGAAATTTTTGGCAATAACACCAGATGTGATACATCGGTCATCGCCAGTGTAAAGCGCTGCTGTGAAGTGACCTGATCAAAATTGATAGTAAAATTATTGATTGCTTCAACTTTGCTCAGTGCTTCGCTGACCAAGGGAAAGAGCTGTTTGGACAGATCCGTAGGTAGCATCTCATTGCCAATACGTAAAAATAAAGGATCACCATAATGCTGGCGAATTTTATTCAGCAGATTGCTCACCGCTGGCTGGCTCATATCTAAATGATCGGCTGCCTGAGATACGTTTTTAAATTTATAGACATAATAAAAAATACTGAGCAATTTACAGTCAAGTTCAAACACAGAAATACATTTCCTTTAACTTTCTCATCATTCGGACAGGTCTTTCATCCGCATAAGTTCATTTATGGTCAGATTAAAATATAACACTTTGCCACTATTTTCAGGATTAAACTCGCTGTAATTTTCCATAAAAAATACTTTTACCAGATGAATAAATTCATTAAAAAGTATTCCAGTGCAAAATTTACAACCAGTTTGCTCAGGTCAGTTAAACATTTAAATCGTATGCGATATACTCAGCCCCACCGAATAAATGGTAAAAATACAGAGAAATCTTATATGTTTCAGGATAAAAAGCTGGTCTGTTTTGATCTAGATGGTACGTTGATTAATTCTGTAGGCATCTGGAATCAGGTAGATGCAGCCCTGATTGATGAGCTCTCCAACAGAAAAGTCGATTTACATGAGATTCAGATTCAGCAACAGCGCGATCTTCAACTTACCGCCTTGAGACATATGTCAGATCCTTATCTGGAATATTGTGGATTTTTAAAAGAACAATACGGTTTTGAACCAGCTAAAGAAGAAGTAAAAAATCGTCGTTATAGTATTTCCCGACATTTTCTTGATTATATCGTCGAGTTAAAACCTCAGGCAGACCTCCTGATTCAGGCTTTAAAACAGCAACAGATATCACTGGCTTTGACCACCACCACCAGTTTATTCAATGTACAGCGCTATCAGGATAACAATCGAAATATTAACTCTAAAATCAGCTTTGATGAGGACTTTTCCTTGATTCTCACCCGTGAAAATGTCCAGAACATTAAACCTCATCCCGAAGTTTATCTGAATGTTTTGCAAGCCTTTAACCTTCGACCTGAGGAATGTCTAATTATTGAAGACTCTCTAGTCGGTGTAGAAGCAGCAAATCATGCGGGCATCGAGGTAGTGGGAATTTATGACCAGCACTCCGCTCATGAAATAGATTTGATCAAAGCCAAAGCAAATTATTATGTCGAAAATTTTGCTGAATTATTAAGTTCATTCAATAACAACATCCACTAAAAAAGATGCCATGAAGCATCCTTGTTCATGACATCTTGAATACTATTTGTGGCTTAAAAATCTTGCTGACTATTTGGCTTTTTTATAGATTGAGCCTGAACCAACCAGATTTCCGGTTTTCTCATCGATTGCAAAATCGACCATACCTGAACCTGCGTTCAACTGAAGCATGCCATTTTCGTTCACTGCAGCGGGCATTGGATTCTTTTTCTCGGTTTTACCGGTTTCCTTATCTTTGATCGTATTGGTAATCAGATAATTTTCACCATTTTTTGAAATAACCAGAATATTTTCAAGTTTTGGATTTTCCACGGTGTTTTTCCAGTTGCCCTGATAATCTGGTGCGGGTGCTTCAGTGGTGTTACAAGCAGTTAAAAGTACTAATAATGGAATTGCTGAAAAATATTTAAGATGTTTCAAAACTGAGACCTTAAGTGTAACGACGCGGCCATTATAGAGAGAAGCTCTTAGGGCTGAAGCAGGTTGTTGTAGGCAAAGCGTTTCAGCAGTACTGGATGTGTTTTGCTTTCGTCATTTTTTGAAATCTGTATCCATATTTTATTCATAAACAGGAGGATTTTAATGATATTGAATCTGATAAAGGTCAAAAAAAAATTCCTCAATAGACCATTCAAATCTATTGAGGAGTACCAAAATGGTGAATAAGTAAAGCTTAAAAATTATGACAATAGTTTCGCTTTAAAGTAGTTGAATACAGATTTGGCAGCATGGGTTTTTTCAACCACCTGCTCAGTCCAGTGATTCGGTAGAGAACATTTAGCCAGACCTACCCACACTGTAGAAAACTGTTTCATGAAGCTGGCTTCGTTATACTGAATACCATATTCTGCACAGAGCGCTTTGATTTTTGGCGCAACCTGCGCATAGCGATTGGCGGGCATGTCCGGGAATAGATGATGCTCAATCTGATGACTCAAATTACCACTCAAGATATGTAGCCAAGTTGTTCCACTAAAATTGCTCGAACCACGAATCTGGCGTAAATACCACTCGGCACGGGTTTCATTGTCGGTATTGTCCATCTCAAAGGTTTCAGCATCTTCAGTGAAATGACCGTTAAAAATGACGGCAGAAGCCCATAGACTGCGAATCACATTAGCCACCGCATTTCCGGTAAATACCGGAATGGCATTTGGCCCTGCAATAATCGGGAAAAACACATAATCTTTTAACACCTGACGACGCATCTTCTGGCGCAAAGGTGCTGCTTCTTCCCAGACTTCTTTCCAGGTTTTGGTTTTATAGGCAATCACATCTTCCAGATGCAAACGTTGCAGGCCAACATACCATTCGAAAAACACCATTAACTGAATGCCCAATGGAATATTGAACAGAAAACGTGGTTCCCATTTTTGTGATTCACTAACTCGAATCAGCCCATAACCGACATCATGATCCATTCCGACAATATTGGTATAAGTATGGTGAATATAGTTGTGCGTGTATTTCCAGTCATCGCCGGTTGAAATCGTATCCCAATCATAGGTCGCACCGTTCAGACTCGGATCATTCATCCAGTCGAACTGGCCATGCATGACATTGTGGCCGAGTTCCATATTTTCCACGATTTTGGAAAGACCGAGCAGACCTGTCCCTGCCAGCCATACCGGTGGCAACCAGCCGGCAAACATCAGCATGCCACGTGAGGCAATTTCGCTATAGCGGACAAAGTTTCGAATTTTATAAATATATTCGGCGTCTTTTTCCCCCAGATCATCCATGACCTCGCGGCGGATTGCATCGACCTTGGCACCGAATTCCTCAATCTGTTCAGGGCTAAGAAATTGGCTTTTGCTATGTCTTTTAAAATCAATTTGCATATTCATGGGAGCACCTTCTTATAGTTTAATTAATGGCTTATCAATGGTTTATAAATTAATCACCACAGGACTCACTGCCTGAGAAATGCACAGTTTGATCTGGGTATTATTGCCATGATCAATTTCACCGGTCAGGACATTCCGTACCGAACCACTGACCTTGGTACAGGAACAGGTGTTGCAGATGCCCATCCGGCAGCCATGCGCTGGTCGCAAACCAGATTTTTCAGCACTCTCCAGTAAATTGGACTGCGCTTGAAACTCTCGCTGCGATCTTAAAAACTCTACCGGCTGTGCTTTAATTTTTTCATCGACCACAATCTGGAAATATTCCGAATGAAAATTGGATTTCAATTCCAGTTTATCAACGATTTTCAGTGCAGCTTTCATCATCCCGGCGGAGCCACAAGCATAAATTTTTCGTTCTGCAAAGTCTGGCACCAGCTTTTGCAATAAGCTCTGCGTCAGATGCTGCTGGTGTTCCACAGTATTGAAATGGTGATATTTCAAGTTTGGATGCATGAGAACCAAGGTTTTCAGTTCAGCATGAAAGGCATCATCTCGAGTGAAATAGATCAGGTCGATCTGTTCCAGAGACTGGATCACTGCTTTTTGCAGCAAGGAATAAATGGCCGTAATCCCACTGCCTGAAGCCAGGAATAAAATCGGCTGCGTAGATTTTTGCAATGTGAACTCGCCTTGCGGCTGTGATATTTCGATCACGGCACCAATTTGCATCAGGCTTAAGGCACGTGACACTTTGCCCTGCTGTTTAACCGCAATGATCAGATCACCATTTTTCAATACCGTCACCACAGAATAATGTCGCTGATGTCGTATGCCATCGAGTCTAACAGTCACTGCAATATTCTGGCCGGCCTGAAATGACTTGGCTTTAAAATTATGATTTGGACGTAAGTGAATTTTGAAAAAGTCAGGGCTGATGGATTGAATGCCCATAACGGCAGCCTTAACTTTTTTAATTGCCCAGGTTGGATGGATTTTTTCACCAATAAAATCAATGAAATCTTCCCGGATCCAATGCGGCTGATAGGTTGGCATGCTTGTCATTTTTATCCCCTTATCCGCAGACAGTTTTATTAATGTACAACTGTCTAATTATTATATTGCTCAGGATAAAGAATTCTCACATTCAGACCATGTCAATACAGGTCAAATTATGTGCCTAAGCCATATAATATGACTTTTTGTCGGACAATATCATCTAAAAGTATCGATCAAGGCGATATGGATTGAGAAAAAGCATTTTTAAACAGACAACGCTGCTTAGCCTGTACATAAAAAAACTGATCTCTATTCGAGATCAGTTTTTTGACTTCATGTAGGAATTTTCAGATTAAATGACGCTTTAACCTGCTGCCTGCTCCAAAAGAATAGTCCCATATAATTCACGCAGATCTTTTTTCAGCATTTTACCAGTACCACTGAGTGGAATCGCATCAACAAATACGACTCGGTCTGGAATCTGCCATTTGGCTACCTTGTCTGCATAATATTCCAGCAGATCAGTTTCACTTAGCTGGCTGTCCGGCTTTTTAATGGCAATCAATACCGGGCGCTCATCCCATTTAGGATGCTGGGCGGCAATTACGGCAGCCATCGCAATTTCCGGATGTCCCATGGCAATATTCTCCAGTTCCACCGATGAAATCCATTCTCCGCCAGACTTGATTAAATCTTTAGAACGGTCACTGAGTTTCATAAAACCATCCTGATCCAGCGTAGCAATATCGCCGGTATCAAACCAGCCATCTGCAGTTAGTGCTGATTCTTCCTTGCCGAAATAATGGCTGATGACCCAATGCCCTTTGACCTGTAAATTTCCTGTGGTCTGTCCATCACGTTCAATTTCATGCGTCCCTTTTTCTGCATCGGTCAAACGTAGGTCAACCCCGAATGGCGGACGACCTTGGGACAGACGAATCTGCAATTTTTCTTCATCAGACAGATGCAAATGTTTGGTCTTGAGCTGATTCGCTGTACCCAGTGGACTAATTTCCGTCATGCCCCAGGCATGGATCGTTTCACAATTAAACTGTTCTTTGAAAGCTCTTAGCATGGCCGGTGGACATGCCGATCCACCTACTACATTCCGTTTTAGGCTTTCCAGTTTGGAGCCTGACTGGTTTGCGGCGGCAATCAAACCCTGCCAGATGGTCGGCACACCAAGTGCTACCGAAACCTGATAATTATCAATCAGGTTGACCAGACTGGCGCCATCCAGGCCCGGTCCAGGAAGGACCAAAGTGCATCCCACCATCGCAGCGGCATACGGTGTGCCCCACGCATTCACATGGAACATCGGCACCACAGGCAACATAATGTCGGCAGCCGAGACATTTAAGGAATCAGGTAAAATGATGGCATAGCTATGTAATACCGTAGAGCGATGGCTAAACAGCACACCTTTGGGATTGCCCGTGGTTCCTGATGTATAACACAGAGAGCTTGCCGAGTTTTCATCAAGTGTTGGCCACTCAAAATCTGCATTTTGGCCGGCAATCAGATCATCATAAAATTGTACTTCTGGTATCGCTTCTCTAACTGCCGGATCAGCTGCATCCAGACAGATAAAATGCTCGACTGAGCTCAACAGCGCTTTCACGGCTTTAATTAAAGGGACAAATGTTTTATCGAACAGCACCACGCGATCCGCAGCATCATTCATAATAAAAATCAGCTGTTCCGGAAATAAGCGCGGGTTAATGGTATGACAGACCAGGCCACTGCCAGAAATGGCATACCAGGACTCTAAATGGCGATGATTATTCCAGGCAATAGTCGCGACCCGATCTCCCTGCGCTAAGCCGAGTTGTTGTAATGCATTGGCAAAACGTTTCGAGTTTTGGTGAATTTCTCCCCAATTGGTCACTGTAATACTGGTATCGGTATTTTTGGAAATTACCTCGGTATCGGCATGATAGCGTCCTGCATGTTCAATCATGCTGCTGATCAGTAAAGGCTGAAACATCATATTTCCGAGCATTCTCCACTCCTTTGTGCTTGTTATTGGTCCGTATTTGCGTATCGTTGTTATAGTTGCATGATGGCTCGATCTGAAACCGTAACTTACTTTTTATCATCATGTGGATCGAATTTAGCAAGGAAATCTAACTTTGTAAGTATCGAATTGTGACAAATTAAGCCAAGTGACTGAGGCGTATAAAAATGGGAATACGATTTACGTAGAGATAAAATTTACACAGAAAATCTGAGATCTGATTTTCACTTTAATTGTCGTGCATCAAGACTCAAGCTTAAAAATAGAATGTCAATAATCCTATTCCTCCCTTTTGTTATATTAAGCATCCTAAAATATGCTATAAATCAAAATAATTAGAACAGTTTTAGTTCAAGAAAGTATATGTATAAGTCTGAAAAACTGGCACAAAATATTCGTCAGATGATTGAAAATGGCGTATGGAAGGCACATGAAAAATTACCTTCACTTCGCGAACAGACCCAATTATCTGGTTATAGCCTGATGACTGTACTCAATGCTTATCAGGAACTTGAAGCGCAAGGGCTGCTCTATGCCAAAGACAAATCGGGCTATTACGTTGCAGAACACACTCAAGCTCTGCTCAATAGCAAACAGTCTGCCCAGATTGGTTTAAATCCTAAAATTCAAATCAATTCGGTGGTATTTAATTATTTAAAATCGACTCAGTCAGCAGAGATTGTGCCTTTTGGTTCTGCCTTTCCCAATGCAGAGCTGTTATATAACGCCAAATTTATGCAGATTCTGGCGCAGCAGGCCAAAAGAAAAAGCAGTTATAACAACCAGAATCATATGCCGCCCGGCAATCAGAACTTGCGGCAACTGATTGCTAACCGTTATCAATTACAAGGAGTTACCTGCAATCAAGATGACATTGTCATTACATCCGGTGCACTAGAAGCATTGAATCTGTCTTTACAGGCCTTAACCCAACCCGGTGATTTTATTCTGCTACAGCAAACCATATTTTATGGTGCCTGGCAGGCAGCCGAGCGTCTGGGATTACAGGTGATTACGATTCCGGAACATCCACAGTTTGGCTTTGATCTGGAATCATTTGAACAGGCTTTAAAACAGTACCCGATTAAGGTGTGCTGGCTGATGCTGAATGCTCATAATCCGATTGGTTTTACCGTCAGTTCTGAAATCAAACAGAGAATTGCGGAACTCTTGTATGAATATCAGGTGTATTTAATCGAAGATGATGTTTATCAGGAACTAAATTATGGTTCATCCAAACCGTTACCGGTTAAATATTTTGATCAACATCAGATGGTTTTGCACTGCGCCTCATTTTCGAAAACGCTTGGGATGGGTGCACGCGTCGGCTGGGTGTATGCCGGCCCATTTTCCGATGCCATTCAGCACTTACAGCTCATGAGCACTTTAACGGTCAGTCCCTTACTTCAAAATGCGCTGGTCGAGTTTATTTCACATCATCATTATGAAAAACATCTGAGGCATTTAAGGCAGCATCTGGAAAAATATAAAAAGAAATTTTATCAGGAACTTAAAGCACGTTTAGGAAGCATCTGTGAAATTTACTATTATTCCAGCGGTTATTTTCTTTGGATTGAGTTGCCTAAAGAAGTCGATGCCCAGCAGCTCTATCAACAATTGCTTCAACAGCATATTTCAATTGCCCCTGCACTGCTGTTTAAGCCTGAGCCTGCCAGCCAACATTATATTCGGCTGAACTGTTCGTTTGAATGGACAGCCAAGATTGAAGATGCAGTCAATCTGCTGGCAGAAACCATTCTCCAAAATAGCAAAAGCGCGGATTAATTCATCCACGCTTCTGTTACAGATCAGACTCTCTCATTGAAAGAAGTCTTAGAAGTTGTAAATAGCAACCGCATTAACTCGGTTGTCTTCACCTTTTGTACTGCCATTTGGTGCAGCACCCAATGCTTCACGTTCGCCATAGACATATTCCAGGCCGAAACTCAGCGGTTTTGTAGGGTTATAGAACACATTGGCCCAAGCCTGCCAAAGGTCTTTGTTCACTGCTGTTAGATTCAGACCAGGAGCAGCAAGATATCCATTATCTTGGTCGAAATTCATATAACCATAGCCTATAGTACCACGCAATTTATCATTAAACTGCTGCGTTAGACCGACTGTAATCGAGTCGAATTCACTCTGTAGAAGATCTCCATTAGCAGCTGTAACGACACCTGGATTGGCGTAAGAGACAAAACTGCTATCACCTTTGACATGATAATAATCTGCCTTAAAGCTGGTGCCTGGAACAAACTCGTATTTGGCACCTAAACCTACACCCCATGCAGTTTTTTCATCTTCATTGACACGCTTTTCATTCCCCATCGCACGGGCACTGACTGTAAGATTATCAGCAAATTTATGATTTAAACGTGCCGTTAAAGCAGGTAGACGTTGTTTAATACCAGTAATGGTTGCATCTTTAGGATCTTCTACTGCAAATACTAGATTGGTTTCAGGACTGATTGTGCTGGTATAACGAACTTGTGGCGTCCGTTTAATTGAACCGCCAGCGTAAACTAATGCATCTACAGTTTCCGGAATATAATCTGGCACCGCAAAGTTCGACCAGGTTTGACCGATCAACCAGTTGGCATAGCTGATATAAGCATGACGGATACGCAAGTTATCAAAGCTTGCGCCGCCCAGAAAATCCACTTCAACTTTACCGCTTAAAGCTTTATCTCCAGCACCGACTGGTGCTTTAAAATCCATGCCTAAACGGGTTGCAGCCAGAGTAGATTTAAATTCATCACTACGCTCACCGACACCTTCTAAAGGTACCGCATTAATCTGGTTATACATACGTGCTGCTGAACCACCTTCAGCCTGATAAGAGGCATCGGCACGAATATTTCCATAAAGATTAAATTCGGCACCACTGGCAATTTTCATGACAGGTTTGCTTGCTGGAGCGGGTGTTGCTGCAACATGTGCAGTGACTACGGCCGTCTGTCGTTGCTGTTGCTCAACCAGTGCGCGTAGAGCCTGAACTTCCTGACGCAGTTGTTCAATTTCCTGCTGATTAGACTGAGCTGAGGTTTGTGCTTGAGTCGACAAGCTGATGCCCCCTAAACTCATTGTCATCATGCTCATCAGAACTGTGCGCTTGAATGTGATTGTTGGTTGATTAAATAATTGTGTCGTGTTCATCCTAAACTCGCTTTTTATTATGCGTTTCGATTCTAGCAACAGATCACCACCCGTTACGATGGCGATCTATATCATTGGGAATATTATCTTTATTGATTGAAATCTAACTTAATGTGTCGCTTCTTTTGCCAATGGATTCGGCTTCACATCAGGTGTTGCAAGGGCTTGGCCATCTACGGAAGTTTTTAAGTTCACCAGGAAAATTGCCAGCGCAGCGATTACGCCAGGAATCGCAATTGCAAAGAAGTTCATTTGATGCGGTAAATTCATGGTTAATAAAGCACCAGTGAGTACCGGCCCAACAATCGCACCAATACGTCCAATACCTGATGCCCAACCCATACCGGTAGAACGTACCGTCGACGGATAATACTGCGCCACAAAGGTATAGAGCAGAATTTGTGAGCCAATCGTTGCAGCGCCTGCCACAGCAATCAAGGTATATAGAACGAATTGCGGACTGTTAAATCCAAGCAGAATTAATGCAATGGCACCACATAAGAACATGATAGTCAGCACTTTTTTGATATGGAATTTATCTGCGAGATATCCACCACCAATGGCACCCACCATTCCACCAATATTCAGGGCGAACAGGAAGATCATACTTGCACCCAGCGAGTAACCTGCCTGAATCATCAGTTTTGGCAACCAGCTACCCAAGGCGTAGACCATCAACAGGCACATAAAGAATGCCAGCCAGAACATAAAGGTACTGAAGCTACGGCCTTGTTGAAAGAGTGCTTTTAATGGTGCCTCATCCCCTTTTTGCACTTCATTCAGTACAAACTGGGTGTCACTAGTGATGACCTGTGTCGGAGAAATTTTCTGAATAATAGTGTGTGCTTGAGCCGTCTGTTGCTTGTTGGTCAGGTACATCAGGGATTCTGGCAGATATTTCCATAGAATCGGCAAGATGAGCAATGGAACGCCTGCAAGCAGGAACATGATTTTCCAACCAAATTGTGGCACCAACCATGCACCGAGTAGCGCAGAAGTCATCCCGCCAATGGCATAACCACTAAACATCAGGGCAACCAGCGTACTGCGGATACGTTTAGGCGCATATTCGGTCATCAATGCCACGACGTTAGGCATGACACCGCCAATTCCAAGGCCAGCCAGGAAACGTAAAATTCCGAATTCGACTGGTGATGTGGCAAAGGCACCGATAAAGGTAAACCCACTAAAAATAGCCACACAGATCATGATGGTTTTTTTACGGCCGAGTTTATCGGATAAAGTACCGAAACTCATGGCACCAAACATCATTCCGAATAAGGCAGTACTGGCCAGCATGCCCGCTTGTACCGCACTTAGCGACCATTCCTGCATCAGTAACGGCAACGCCACCCCATAGATGACCAGGTCATAACCGTCAAAGATAATGATCAGCAAACACCAGATCAAAACACCCCAATGAAAGGGTGTGAATTTCGCTTCATCAATCAGCGTATTTATATTCACTTTATTTGTAGACATCTCCACCTCCTAATTGTGAAGTTCAACTTATGCTGCTCACAATGCAGAAAATAGGAAAAAATGTCTAAAACTGAATAGGCATGGCTTTATACCTATAAGGTCTGGGTCAAATTAAACTATTCAATTAATTAATAAATATATTACTCAATCATTATGTTTTCTAAAACAGGTTGTTTTTATCGCATCCTCATAGGCTTTTAATGCTATATCATTCACACGATTTTTAGCGATTAAAATACCGATCGATCGTATTTTAGCGCTTCAAGATCATAGACTTGATACACAGCATCAAACAGGTAACGAATGTATTCGCTTTCATCCATATTGCGCATCGCCATAAAGACAGGACTCACTGCAAAAGCATCTGCTAGAGGTACAAACTTGAGATGGGCTAATTTAATGTTTTGTGCGCTTTCCGGTACGATGCAGACGCCTTCTCCAGCAGCGACAAAGCCCAGTGCCAGCTGTAACTCACGGACAATCCGGATATTTTTCGGTTCCAGACCATACTCGGAAAATATGCCACGAACCTGGGTAGAGAAATTTGCCTTTCCAGTATTCGGATATAAGAACAGATGCTGATCGACCAGTTCAGATAAATGTATATTTTCACGATGAGCCAGTACATGACTTGAGTGAGCCGCCACCACTAGGCGTTCTTCACGCAATAACACGCGTTTTATCGCAGGATCCGAGATTCTTAAACGGCCAAAACCGACATCAATTCTTCCCTCTTTCAGCGCCTGAATCTGTTCATAGGTATTCATTTCCATCATCTCAATTTTGAGCTGGGGATGTTGCTGCTTAAATAGAAACACAATACGCGACAGCAAGCCGAACAATAAAGAGCCGACAAAACCAATGCTAATGGTGCGATCCGCGATACCAATCCGCTTGGTCATCGATTTGATTTCTTCCGCATTAGACAAAAGTTTAACAGCATGCTGATAGAAAAATTGACCGGCTTCAGTGGTTTTTAGCGGGCGGCTACCACGCTCAAATAGCTGAATATCGAGCTCTTGCTCTAGATTTTGGATCTGTCGGCTCAAAGGTGGTTGAGCAATAAACAGTTTTTCTGCCGCTTTGGTAAAACTTTGTTCTTCGACGACGGCAACGAAGTAACGCAAATGTCTGAGTTCCATGGCTCTAAATACCTTTAAAGTATAAAAAAATGCTAAATCGATCTTAGACCAATCAACATTATTCTTTTAAGGTATATCAAGTCAAAGCATTAAAGCAAGAATGTGAACCCGTATTATGTATAAGTCAGTTGAAACCTTGCTGGTAGAAATTCCAACCATTCGCCCTCACAAGATGGCAGTGGCGACGATGCAAACCCAGACCCTGGTATTGGTCAAAATCACCACTGAAGATGGTTACATCGGTTGGGGTGAAGCAACAACTATCGGTGGCTTAGGTTATGGTGATGAAAGCCCGGAAAGCGTAAAAGTTAATATTGAAACTTATTTTGCGCCTCTTTTAAAAACGTTATCCGGTTTAAATGTTGCACAAACATTACAAGCAATCAAAAAGAATATTAATGGTAACCGTTTTGCTAAATGTGCGATTCAGACTGCACTTTTAGACATTCAGGCACAACGTTTAGGTTTGCCATTAAGCGAAGTCCTCGGTGGCCGCTTACGTGACAGTATTCCAGTTCTTTGGGTATTGGCTTCTGGCAATACCGAAAAAGATATTGCTGAAGCAGAGAAAATGGTTGCGGCAAAACGCCACAACATTTTCAAACTGAAAATCGGTTCGCGTCCGGTAGAAGAAGATGTTGAACATGTGCTGGCAATTAAGAAAGCCTTAGGTAAAGACGTTTCGATCCGTGTCGATGTGAACCGTGCCTGGTCAGAACTGGAGGCGATTAAAGGCATTAAGTTATTGCAAGATGGCGGTGTTGATCTGATCGAACAGCCATGTGCGATTGATAACCTGGATGCCATGCGCCGTCTGACCCGACGTTTTGATGTTGCCATCATGGCAGACGAATCGTTAATGGGCCCGCACTCAGCGTATGAGATTGCCAAACAAAACGGTTCATCTGTTTTTGCAGTCAAAGTTGCCCAGTCGGGTGGCCTGATTGAAGGCTGTGAAGTAGGCAAGATTGCCAAACTTGCAGGTATTGACCTGTATGGCGGCACCATGCTGGAAGGCCCGGTGGGCACGATTGCTTCGGCACATGTGTTCTCTACTTTTGAAAGTCTGGCGTTCGGTACCGAGCTGTTTGGTCCTTTACTGCTGACTGAAGATATTTTGAAAACCCCGCTCAACTATCAAAACTTTGAACTTGAGATTCCGAAAGGACCAGGTCTGGGGATTGAGTTGGATGAAAACAAGATTGACAACTTGCGTCGTCAGTAATTAGGAGAAACCCATGCTTTTCCACGTACGTATGGATGTAAACATTCCACGTGATCTGCCAGTTGAACAGGCAAACGAAATTAAGGCTGTTGAAAAGGCTTATTCACAGGAATTGCAGCGTCAAGGCAAATGGCGTCATATCTGGCGCATCACGGGCCAGTACTCAAACATCAGTATTTTTGATGTTGAAAGCAATGAAGAGTTGCACAACCTGTTACAAGGCTTGCCTCTCTATCCTTATATGAACATTGAAGTGATGGCATTAAACCGTCACCCATCTTCAGTTCGAGATGACGACAGTTGATTAAATGAGCGGATTGGGAGTCACCGGATTCCCCTTCCGAATCGAAAACAGAGGGTACCTCAACAAGGATTGTGGCCAGCCAGATTTAGCCAGCCAATGAAAGCTAAAAAAGTGCGCCACTAAAAGATGAAAGACATACTTTAGGAGCAATAGTATGAATCGCCAAGAAATTGATGCATTAGTTAAGCAAATGAACGTTGATACAGCGACAGGTCCTGTAGATGAACGTGTACAACAAGTTGTTGTGCGTTTATTGGGTGACCTTTTCCAAGCGATCGAAGATCTTGATATTTCCCAGTCAGAACTGTGGAAAGGTCTGGAATACTTTACTGATGCCGGTCAAGCGAACGAATTAGGTTTATTGGCTGCAGGTTTGGGTCTGGAACACTACCTAGACTTACGTGCTGATGAAGCGGATGCTAAAGCAGGTATTACTGGCGGTACGCCACGTACGATTGAAGGCCCACTTTATGTCGCTGGCGCACCTGAAACTGTAAGCTTTGCACGTATGGATGATGGTTCTGAAGAAGGCAAAATCCCGACGCTGATCATTGAAGGTACAGTGACGGATACTGACGGCAACCGTGTTGAAGGTGCCAAAGTTGAAATCTGGCATGCAAACAGCCTGGGCAACTACTCATTCTTTGACAAGTCACAGTCTGACTTTAACTTGCGTCGCAGCATCATTACCGCTGCCGATGGTCAATATACTGCATTGACGACAATGCCAGTAGGTTATGGCTGCCCTCCAGAAGGTACAACTCAGTTTGTACTGGACAAGTTAGGCCGTCATGGTAACCGTCCATCGCACGTACATTACTTCGTATCTGCACCGGGTTACCGCAAGCTGACTACTCAATTCAATATTGAAGGCGACCAATACCTGTGGGATGACTTTGCATTCGCTACTCGTGAAGGCTTGGTTGCAACTGCGGTTGACGTGACTGATGAAGCTGAAATTGCAAAACGTGGTCTAAACGGTCCTTTCAAACACATTCAATTTGATATTGAACTCGTGAAAGAGAAACAAGACGCACCTTCTACTGAAGTTGATCGTCGCCGCGCTAGCGCTTAATACATTAAGAAGCGGGATATGCCTTGAGATATATCCCGCTGACTTCCCCCTTGGAAAGTCGGAGAAAGGACATGCCTCGTATTCCCGTAATTAACACCAGCCATTTAGACCGCATTGACGAACTACTGGTGGATGACTATGAATCTGGTGAATTTAAACTACACCGTTCAGTATTTACAGACCAGGCCCTGTTTGACCTTGAGATGAAATACATCTTTGAAGGCAATTGGGTTTATCTGGCACATGAAAGCCAGATTCCAAACAATAACGACTTCTATACTACTTATATTGGTCGTCAGCCGATCATCATTGCACGTAACCGTCAAGGTGAACTGAATGCCATGATCAATGCCTGTTCGCATCGCGGTGCTCAATTGTGTCGTAACAAGAAAGGCAATAAAGCAACTTATACTTGCCCATTCCATGGCTGGACGTTCAATAACTCCGGCAAGTTATTAAAAGTTAAAGATCCGGCTGAAGCGGGTTATTCAGACTGCTTTAACAAAGACGGTTCACATGACCTGAAAAAGGTTGCGCGTTTTGAAAGCTATAAAGGTTTCCTGTTCGGCAGCTTGAATCCGGATGTCCCTGCTCTGGAAGAATACCTGGGTGAAGCGACCAAAATCATTGACATGATCGTGGATCAGTCTGAACAAGGTCTGGAAGTTTTACGTGGTTCTTCGACTTATACCTATGAAGGTAACTGGAAGTTGACTGCTGAAAACGGTGCTGATGGTTATCACGTGTCTGCTGTACATTGGAACTATGCTGCAACCACTCAGCAACGTAAAGAAAAACAGGCGGGTGACAACATCCGTGCCATGAGCGCAGGCGCATGGGGCAAACAAGGCGGTGGTTCTTACGGCTTTGAACACGGTCATATGCTGCTTTGGACGCAATGGGCTAACCCGGAAGACCGTCCTAACTTTGCCAAGAAAGATGAATACACTGCGCAATATGGCGAAGCTATGGCGAAGTGGATGATCGAACGTTCACGTAACCTGTGTATCTATCCAAACGTTTACTTCATGGATCAGTTCGGTTCACAAATCCGTGTGCTGCGCCCGATTTCTGTCGATAAGACTGAAGTGACGATCTACTGTATCGCGCCTGTAGGCGAAGAGCCGGAAGCACGTACCCGTCGTATCCGTCAGTATGAAGATTTCTTCAATGCTTCAGGTATGGCAACCCCAGACGATCTTGAAGAATTCCGTGCTTGTCAGGCAGGTTATGCCGGTATCGCGCTGGAATGGAACGACATGTGCCGTGGTTCTAAACACTGGATCCAAGGCCCGGACGATGCTGCCAACGAAATTGGGTTAAAACCAAAACTGTCTGGTATTAAAACTGAAGACGAAGGTCTCTACCTTGCTCAGCACCAGTACTGGTTAGAACTGATCAAAAAAGGCATTGCAACTGAAAAAGAAATTGCAGCATCTACTGAAGGAGAAAACGCATGAGCGACATCACTTTAGAAAATATTGCTCAGTTCCTGTATCAAGAAGCCCGCTTTTTAGATGATGAACAATGGGATGACTGGTTGACGTGTTATGCCCTTACTGCGTCTTTCTGGATGCCAGCCTGGGATGATGATGACAAGCTGACCACAGATCCACAGTCTGAAATCTCATTGATTTACTATCCAGACCGTCAAGGTTTAGAAGACCGCGTGTTCCGGATCAAGACTGAACGTTCATCTGCAACCATGCCGGATACACGTACCTGCCATAACCTTAGCAATATTGAAATTGTTGAACGTGATGGCGACAAAGTGACTGTACGTTTTAACTGGAATACTTTGAGCTTCCGTTACAAAACAAGTTACAGCTACTTCGGTATGTCTCGTTATGAAATTGATTTCTCAGGCGATAAACCACAGATTTTAAGCAAATACGTGGTACTGAAAAACGATTACATCAATCAGGTTATCGACATCTATCACCTCTAAGACTGTTTTATTACAGCCAGGTAAAACCCTTTAGCCAGATGGAAAATTGGCTGGAGGGTCCAGTTACAAAGATTTATATAGGATATTCAGCCATGTCAAACCACAATGTTGCACTTCAATTTGAAGATGGCGTTACACGTTTTATTTCTGTTGCCCAGGGCGAGACCCTGTCTGATGCAGCTTACCGTCAAAAGATCAATATTCCTTTGGACTGCCGTGATGGTGCTTGTGGAACGTGTCGTGCGTTTTGTGAATCAGGTTCATTTGACATGCCTGAAGAAACTTATATTGAAGATGCACTAACACCTGAAGAAGCCGCTGAAGGTTATATTCTGGCTTGTCAATGTAAGCCAACGTCAGATGCAGTGTTCCAGATTCAGGCTTCTTCAGAAGTGTGTAAAACCGAAATTCATACTTTCCAGGGTGCGCTGGCGCGTGTAGAAAACCTGTCTGATTCAACTATTACTTTTGATATCCAGTTAGACGAAGGTCAACCAGACATTCACTTTCTGGCAGGTCAATATGTCAATGTTAGTATTCCAGGCACCACAGAAACCCGTTCTTATTCATTCAGCTCAAAACCGGGTAATCGCCTGACTGGTTTCGTAGTACGTAATGTACCGAACGGGAAAATGAGTGAATTCTTGAGCAAAAATGCCAAAGCTGGCGACAAAATGACCTTTACCGGTCCGTTTGGTAGCTTCTACCTGCGCCCTGTGACCCGCCCTGTCTTGATGCTGGCGGGTGGTACAGGTATTGCACCATTCATGTCGATGTTGCAAGTGCTGGAAGAAAAAGGTTCAGAGCATCCAGTGCGTCTGGTATTTGGTGTGACCAATGATTTTGATCTGGTGGCCATTGAAAAACTGAATGAACTACAAGATAAATTCCCGTGGTTCGAATACCGTACTGTAGTGGCAAACCCAGAATCTGCACATGAACGTAAAGGCTATGTCACTGGCCATATTGAAAATGAATGGCTAAATGCTGGTGAGGTTGATATCTACCTGTGTGGCCCGGTACCAATGGTTGAAGCGGTTCGCGGCTGGCTAGAAGCAGAAGGCGTAAAACCTGCAAGCTTCCTGTTTGAAAAATTCTCTGCAAACTAACTAGAGGGAATTTATTCAATGTCTAATCGTCAAAGATTTGAAAATAAAGTTGTAATCGTGACCGGTGCCGCTCAGGGCATCGGGCGCGGTGTCGCGCTGCAAGTGGCGAGCGAAGGCGCTCAAGTCGTCATGGCTGATCTTTCCCCTTATGTGGAAGAAGTTCTGGCTGAAATTGAAGCGACTGGCGGTGATGCGATTACCGTCAAAGCCAATCTGGAAACGTTTGCCGGTGCTCAGTCAGTCGTTGAAAAAGCGCTAGAAACCTATGGTCGTGTCGATGCGCTCATCAATAACGTCGGTGGCGCGATCTGGATGAAACCTTTCGAGGAATTTTCTGAAGAGGAAATTATCAAGGAAGTGAACCGTTCGCTGTTTCCAACGCTGTGGTGCTGCCGTGCAGTTTTACCAGAAATGATTAAAAATCAGAAGGGTACCATTGTAAACGTATCTTCTATTGCGACACGCGGGATTAACCGTGTGCCATATTCGGCATCGAAAGGTGGTGTGAACGGCCTGACCGCTTCCCTTGCCTTTGAACATGCTAAAGACGGAATCCGTGTCAATGCAATCGCGACAGGTGGTACTGAAGCACCACCACGTAAAGTACCGCGCAATGCCAATCCACTGACTGAATCTGAAAAGGAATGGATGCAGCAAGTGGTTGATCAGACCATTGACCGTACTTTCATGGGACGCTACGGTACGATTCAGGAGCAAGTGAATACGATTGTATTCCTGGCTTCCGATGAATCATCTTATATGACAGGTACCGTGGTACCAGTCGGTGGTGGTGATCAAGGCTAGTCCTGATCATCACGATTTTTAACAGGCTCATGGTTCGACGCAAGGAGGCACATCACCAATGAATACCCTGTTTCAGACATTAAAAAATGATTGGTCAATTTCAGCAACTGTTGCAGGATTTTTAGCAGTGCTGATTTCCTATTCAGGGCCACTGATCATTTTTTTCCAGGCGGCGCAGCAAGCCCAGGTTTCCCCGGACATGATGATTTCATGGATTTGGGGAATTTCTATTGGTGCTGCACTCGCAGGTATCTTTTTATCGATTAAATACAAAATACCTGTCGTCACCGCCTGGTCTGCACCCGGAACGGCTTTATTAGTCACGCTGTTTCCTGATATTTCGCTCAATGAAGCGGTTGCTGCCTATATCACCTCTGCCGTGGTGATTTTTTTCATTGGGATTACCGGTTATTTCGACAAATTGCTGTCCTGGATTCCCCAGGAAGTCGCTGCCGGAATGATGGCGGGGATTTTACTGCAGTTTGGTTTAGGGTTGTTTACCGCGACCGATACCATGCCCTATATCGTCTTTGGCATGCTGGCGGTATTTTTGCTGGCCAAGCGTTTCAGTCCACGTTATGCCATGGTCTGGGTGCTGGTTGCGGGTGTGGTTTTAAGCATGTTATTGGGTAAGATTAACCCGGTCACAGCAGATTTCAGTCTGGCGATTCCGCAATTTATTGCACCAGAATGGACCTGGAGTTCAACCCTGAATCTGGCCCTCCCCCTGATTCTGGTCAGCCTGTCTGGCCAGTTTTTACCGGGAATGGCGATTATCAAACTCAGTGGTTATGACATGCCCGCCAAGCCAATTATTAGTGCAACCAGTATTGCCTCGCTTGCAGTGGCCTGTGTAGGTGGTATCACGATTGTCTTGGCCTCGATCACAGCTGCTTTATGTCTGGGGAAAGATGCCCACGAGCTGAAAGAAAAGCGTTATATCGCTGGTGTGGCGAATGGGCTTTTTTACATTTTAGGCGGCTTATTTGCCGGCAGCATTGTCATGCTTTTTAGCCTGATGCCCAAAGAATTAATTGCGGCTTTGGCAGGACTGGCATTACTGGGTGCGATTGCCACCAACATTTCCGTGGCCATGGGCAAAGAGTCGCAACGTGATGCAGCACTGATCACCTTTTTAGCGACTGCTTCCGGCATGCATTTCTTGGGACTGAGTTCAGTCTTTTGGGGAATTTGCATTGGCCTGGTAGCGCATTTTCTGCTGTCACAGAAAAACCGTAACGCAGTTCCGGTTACAGCATCAGATTCAAAACGAGTTTAAAGACATCCATCAGTTTAGGATATGTAAGGACCAGATTATGATAGATAAAAGTTCATTATCATTGAAAGAAGCACTCTCCCAGATCAAGGACGGTTCTACCATTATGATCGGCGGCTTTGGTACAGC
Source organism: Acinetobacter sp. 129952 (assembly GCF_056642055.1). The sequence goes on from NZ_JBWVSU010000012.1 coordinate 46,307, forward strand.
GGGTCAGCCTGCTGAACTGATTGATGGTCTGATCGAATTGGGTATTAAAGACCTGATTATTGTCAACAACAATGCCGGTAATGGCGATTATGGTTTAGCAAAACTGCTTAAAGCTGGCGCTGTCCGTAAAATCATTTGCTCTTTCCCGCGTCAGTCAGATTCCTGGGTATTTGACGAGTTATATCGTGCAGGCAAGATTGAACTGGAACTGGTGCCGCAAGGTAATCTGGCTTGCCGTATTCAGGCAGCAGGTATGGGCTTAGGTCCAATCTATACCCCTACCGGTTTTGGTACTTTGCTGGCAGAAGGCAAACCGACCATGAACTATGAAGGCAAAGACTACGTTTTAGAAAATCCAATTAAAGCTGACTTTGCCCTGATTAAAGCTTCTAAAGGCGATCGTTGGGGCAATCTGGTGTACCGTAAATCTGCGCGTAACTTCGGCCCGATCATGGCCATGGCAGCAGATGTGACCATCGCTCAAGTTTCTGAAGTGGTTGAACTCGGTGCACTGGATCCAGAGCACATCATCACCCCGGGAATTTTTGTTCAACACGTTGTTCAAGTTAAACCTGCACAGTAATCACGGATTAGGAGAAAAGAAATGAGCTATAGCAAACTGACCCGTGACCAGATCGCTGAACGTGTGGCACAAGACATTCCTGATGGCGCTTATGTGAACCTCGGTATTGGTTTACCGACCAAGATTTCCAGCTACCTGCCAAGCGATAAAGACGTCTTCCTGCATTCTGAAAATGGCCTGCTGGCTTTCGGTCCTCCTCCTGCTGAAGAAGACCGCGATCCTGAACTGATTAATGCTGGTAAAGAATTCGTGACCTTACTTGAAGGCGGTTCTTTCTTCCATCACGGCGATTCTTTCGCAATGATGCGTGGCGGTCACTTAGACATCGCTGTACTGGGTGCATTCCAGGTCGCTGAAAATGGCGATCTGGCCAACTGGCATACTGGTGCTCCAGATGCAATTCCAGCAGTCGGCGGTGCGATGGATCTGGCTGTGGGTGCCAAGAAAGTCTTTATTACCACAGATCATGTGACCAAAAAAGGTGAGCCAAAAATTGTGGCTGAACTGTCTTATCCGGCTACAGGCCTGAAATGTGTCGACCGTATCTATACCGACCTATGCGTGATTGATGTCACGCCTGAAGGGATGAAAGTGATTGAAAAAGTCGAAGGTCTGTCATTTGAAGAATTGCAATCAATGACTGGTGCCAAACTGATTGATGCGACTCAAGGTTAAGACGCTTTAAAGAAATTTAAAATCCCCCTCATCCTCCTGAGTAAGACTTAAGCGTTACTTTAAGTTGATGTGCAAGAAAGGGAGACTTTATATCGAAACTCAAAGCTTTTTGAGTCCGGGTAAGTCTCCCTCCGTTCAGGAGGGATTAAGGGAGGTAAAAGGATTCAATAAATGAAAAATGCATATATTATCGATGCCATCCGCACTCCATTCGGTCGTTATGCCGGCGGCCTCGCGCCTGTCCGTGCAGATGATTTAGGTGCTGTACCAATCAAAGCCTTGATGGAACGTAATCCATCGGTAAACTGGGAACAGGTCGATGACGTGATCTATGGCTGTGCCAACCAGGCCGGTGAAGACAACCGTAACGTCGGTCGTATGTCTTCACTGCTTGCAGGTGTGCCTTACCAGGTGCCAGCGACGACCGTAAACCGCCTGTGTGGTTCATCAATGGATGCAGTCGCGATGGCTGCACGTGCGATTAAAGCCGGTGAAGCGAATCTGATTATTGCTGGTGGTGTAGAAAGCATGTCACGCGCGCCATTTGTCATGGGCAAGTCAGAAACGGCGTATGGCCGTAGCCAGAAGATTGAAGACACCACCATGGGCTGGCGTTTTATCAATCCGAAACTGAAAGAAATGTACGGCGTAGAAACCATGCCGCAAACGGCTGAAAATCTGGCGGAACAGTTCAACATCAACCGTGAAGACCAGGACAAGTTTGCCCTGACCAGCCAGCAACGTACTGCAGCAGCGCAGGCCAAAGGTTTCTATAAAAATGAAATCATTCCTGTGGTGATTCCGCAGCGTAAAGGCGAGCCGATCGTTGTGTATACTGATGAACATCCACGTGCATCTACCACTGCAGAAGCTCTGGCAAAACTGAAGCCTGTGGTCAAAGCTGATGGTACGGTTACAGCAGGTAATGCTTCTGGTATTAACGATGGTGCGGCTGCCCTATTAATCGCATCTGATGAAGCGGTTGCTCAACACGGCTTAAAACCACGTGCCAAAATCATTGGCTCAACGGTTTTGGGTGTTGAACCACGCATCATGGGCTTTGGTCCAGCACCTGCTATCAAGAAATTGCTGGCTCAAACCGGCCTGACTTTAGATCAGATGGATGTGATCGAGCTGAATGAAGCTTTTGCTGCCCAAGCACTGGCATGTACCCGTGACCTAGGCATTGAAGATGGTTCGGAAAAAGTCAACCCGAACGGCGGTGCGATTGCCTTGGGTCATCCACTCGGTGCATCTGGTGCGCGTCTGGTGACCACTGCACTCAACCAGCTGGAACAAACTGGCGGTAAATACGGTCTTTGTTCAATGTGTATTGGTGTCGGTCAAGGCATCGCTTTGATTATTGAACGCGTCTAACAACCTATTAAAAAGATAAACCTCCTCCCTTTTTTAAAGGGAGGTCGGGAGGGATTTCAATGCCAACTTTTACATCCAAAGATGCCCAGATCAATTACCAGACCTTTGGTGATGCCAGCAAACCTGCCCTGGTTTTTTCTAACTCATTGGGCACTAAATTCAGCATGTGGCAACCACAAATTGAATTTTTCCAGCAAGATTATTTTGTTGTGTGTTATGACACTCGTGGTCATGGGGCTTCCTCTGCACCACAAGGTCCGTATAGTCTTGAACAGTTAGGTCAGGATGTGGTCAATCTGCTGGATCATCTGAATATCCAGAAAGCCGCTTTCTGTGGCATTTCTATGGGTGGTTTAACCGGCCAATGGTTAGCGATTAACAAACCTGAACGTTTTAGCCACGTGATTATCTGCAATACTGCTGCCAAGATTGGTCAGGAACAAGCCTGGCTGGAACGTGCCGCACTGGTGCGTGAACAAGGTCTGGCACCGATTGCCTCGACTGCAGCATCACGCTGGTTTACCGATCCCTTTATCCAGAGCAACGCAGCGACAGTTGCAGAACTTTCAAACGACCTTGGAGCTGGCAGCCCGGAAGGTTATGCAAGTTGTTGCGAAGCTTTGGCTAAGGCGGATTTACGTGAACAGATCAAAACGATATCAGTGCCGGTACTGATTGTGGCCGGTCAGCAAGACCCGGTGACGACAGTTGCAGATGGACAAGCCATGCAAGCTGAAATTGCACAAAGCCAGTTGTTTGAAATCAATGCTTCGCACATTTCCAATATGGAACAACCAGAAGCCTTTAATCAGGCGGTTCAGAAATTTATTGCTGCTTAAACAATAAATGCAAAGAAAAAGCCACTGTTGATCAGTGGCTTTTTTATGCTTAGATTTAAAAAACTGGTTCTACATCAGGTCCAGATCACTAAAATCGCTGCAATCACTACTAAGCCCAGACCCCAATGCTCGGTACGTGCAAGTTTTTCTTTAAAGAAATATGCCGAAATCAGCATACTAAACAGAATCTCAATTTGTCCTAAGGTTTTGACCACCGGCACACTCATCATGCTCATGGCAGTAAACCAGCCCAGCGATGCCATAAAACTGCACAAACTGACTTTAAAAGTTAAGCCCAGACGCTGCCACATGGCCACTAAAGTCTGGCGACTGAATAGGCTGAGGTAAATCAGCATACTAATACACTGAAAACTGATCACCATTAACAACACCCAGGCCGCACGATGCAAGGTTGGTAAAGTGGTTAATTCCAGACTGGCTTCGCGTACCAGAAGTGAGGTGATGGCAAAACTTAAACCGCTTCCGATGCCAATAGCCAGTGTTCTGGTTGAAAACCCGCTGACCTGTTGGCCTTTACTCAATAAAAATACCGCATATCCGCCCAGCGCCACACCAATCCAGGCCAAAAATGACAAATGATCTGCTAATAAGGTCACACCAATAATGGCGGCTAAAATGGCTTCACTTTTCGCCAACCCCACCCCAACCGCGTAATTTTTTTGCTTGAACAGTTGCACCATCAGTGCCGTAGCTAAAATCTGGCTGCAACCTGCAATCACTACATAGACCCAGAACTTGGGCGTGAAGTGAACCACACTTTCAAATGGCTTGAAATAATACAGGCTGCTCAGGTAAAGCGCAGCGAATGGCAAACCGAAAATAAAGCGTGCCAGGGTGACTCCCCACATATCGACCGTAGTGCTGAGCTGTTTTTGAAAGGCGTTACGCCAAGCCTGCATAAATGCAGCCATTAAAGTAAAGAAAATCCAGCTGAATGCCATCTACTGAGCGCTATTGCTACAAAGGTGAATTAATTCTATGCCTTAACAAAAGCGCTGACTAATTAAAAATAGAATGCTGGCCGATAGCAGAAAGTTTGGCTTAATTTGGAAAGATTCCAGCTGAAAAAATGCAATGTGATCTGCCAGTCATTTTAAAACGTGAAAATGGTACTAATTTTGCTTAGTCAAACCTTCCTAGGCTGATGTGTACAGTGTGTATTTATTCTATATGTTTAAAGTATGTAATTAGACCTGAAGTGTAATTAAACTCTTTTCTACTTGGCTCCAATATGAAATGCAATAACAACAAGTATTCATCAGTGAAGACGAATACCCCTGTACCAGATCGCCGGATGCTATCTCAAGTAATGGCACATTGTTATAGGTGAAATCACCTATAAAACAGTCAGAAAATGACCATTTTTTTGGAAAATTTTGGAATATAAAATTGTGCCTAACAGTTTTTTTAATTTTCTTTTAAAAATCTGGATAATCCTTTCGCATCGGGATAAAACGGATTCCATGTTCTTCCGTGTATTTTCCCGTTTCCACAAAACCAAAGCGCTTGTAAATATCCAAGGCATAAAGACTGGATTTTACCGTAATAATTGAATGGCCTTGACGGCGGATCTCGCTTTCTAAAAAGTGCCACATTTGCCGGCGGCCATAACCCTGCCCCTGATAGACTTGGTTCAGGAAAAAATGCATGAAGTGTGCAGGTTCCATATAAGCCACGACGCCTATCACCTGATGATCGATTTCTGCCACAAAATAATGAATGTCCGGACGCTCGAAAATGGTCTGGATCATCTCAGGCTGAAAGCGCTGGCGACCTTCTTCCGAACTGATCACGGCATCGACAAAGGGTGCAATCACATCGACAATGGCACGAGTATCCTGAAGATTGGCTTTTCTAATTTTCATGTTTTTTTTAATTCCTCTTTATTAGCTTGCTCACATTAAAAATTTTTTATTCTTAAAAGTTAGCTGTTCTTGAATGGACTTCCCCCAAATTTAAAAACCGGTCGGAATATTTGGTAATATCCTTCAATACGCCTTGTCCGTGTTTTTAAGATGGCAACTCACTCTATTTAAAAATTTATTTATTTAAAAGCTTGTTTAACTATACTTTTTTATTAAAACAAAGATTCAATTGATGTTTCATTTAATATCAAGCAGCCTATATTTACAATTCATCCATATAGAATTTTCAATGAAATTTTTATGATGTTTCTTTATCAGGAAGAAATTTAGGTAGGCATTCTGAACCTTTTTTCGTGTTCATCATCGATAAACATTTTAGGTCGTTCGCTTCCCTACAGGGAGTTTAATGAAACATTTTGAATGTGCCGTCTGCAAGCAACAGCTGTTTTTTTACAAATCAGTTTGTGATCACTGTCTGTCACCGATCGGTTATATCGCTTCGGAAAAAGAGCTATGCGCATTCGAAAAACAGAGTGCTGAGCGATGGGTTCCAATCGCCAAAAACTACCAGCATGCCAGTTATAAACCCTGTCACAATTATGTAAATTATCAGGTATGCAACTGGATGATTCCCAGCGATGAAGATGAGGAATTTTGTGAATCCTGTCAGTTGACCCATGTCATTCCTGATCTGGAAAATTCCGAGAACCTGATTTACTGGTTTCGACTGGAAGAAGCCAAACGCCGTTTCCTGTATTTGGCCCAGCGCATGAACATGATGCCACGCCCTAAAAAGTCTGAAGATGATCCATTTGGTCTGCGATTTGATTTTCTCCTGCCTCAAGAAGATAAGCCTGTTTTAATTGGTCATGCTAATGGTGTCATTACCCTAAATGCAATTGAAGCTGATGTTGTTTATCGTGAAACTACACGTGTAAATATGGGTGAAAACTACCGGACTTTATTGGGTCATTTTCGTCATGAAAGTGGCCATTATTATTTTGCGCTCATGCAACATATGCATCCGGAATTGCTAGATGAATTCCGTCAGTATTTTGGCGATGAGCGGCAGGATTATGGCAAGGCACTTGAACGCCATTATAATGAAGGCGCGCCAATCAACTGGCAGGAAAAGTACATCAGTGCTTATGCTACCGCCCATCCCTGGGAAGACTGGGCAGAAACCTGGGCACATTATCTGCATATGATGGAAACACTGGAAACTGCCTACTATGGTGGTATGCGTGTCGAAGGAAATGGCAGCTATCTGGCCAGTATGGATTTTAAAGAATGCCCGATTGGTGGACAGGATTTTGAACATATTCTGGAAAACTGGGTTACCCTGACCTTTAATCTGAATGCCTTAAACCGTTGTATGGGTCTGGAAGATGCCTACCCCTTCAAGCTGAGCGAAGCAGTTAAAGACAAGTTACGATTTATTCACCGGCATGTGCTGGAAAAAGTTTTTAAATAATTTAAAAAGTAATTTTTATAGTAAAAATATAGATGGAATGGGATCAGCAAAGTCTGAAAATATGGATTTTATTGTGTATTTTAAAAATTAATATGATTTAAAGAATCCCTGCTCCTGGCAAACCAAGAGCAGAAAGTCTCCAATGAATCAGTATTGAGTTTGCTACCTGAATATACGATTTAGGATGTGCTTAAATCAGTTCCACAGCAATCGCAGTCGCTTCACCACCACCGATACATAAGGACGCAATCCCTTTCTTGCCGCCAGTACGTTTTAAGGCATGAATCAAGGTCACAATAATACGAGAGCCAGAAGAACCCAATGGATGACCAAGCGCACAAGCACCACCATTAATGTTCACTTTTGCTGGATCAAGTTTAAAGCCATCAATGGCTAACATAGTGACCATGGCGAACGCTTCGTTGATTTCCCAAAGGTCAACCTCCTGAGCATCCCAACCGGTTTTTTTCAGGACTTTTTCAATCGCACCAACAGGTGCAATAGTAAATTCTGACGGATGCTGCGAATGGCTGGCATAGGCCAGAATATTAGCTAGCGGTTTTAAGTTACGCTGTGCAGCAATTTCGCTCGAGGTGATCACCAATGCTGAAGCACCATCTGAAATTGAACTGGCATTTGCCGCAGTAATGGTGCCGTCTTTTTTGAACGCTGGACGCAGAGTTGGAATTTTATCAGCCTTGGCATTTAAAGGTTGCTCATCCTGCTCTACTATCACATCACCTTTACGGCTGCTGACAGTGACCGGCACGATTTCATCTTTAAAGAAGCCTTGCTGGACGGCGGTCACGGCTTTATTTAATGAGCCAATCGCATAGTCATCCTGCTGCTCACGCGTATAGCCTTTTTTATCCGCCATTTCCTGAGCCAAAATCCCCATCGACAGACCTGTTTCAGCATCTTCCAGACCTTCCTGGAACATGTGATCAATGACTTTGCCATGTCCCATGCGGAAACCGGCACGTGCCTTGTCCATTAAATAGGGTGCGTTTGACATCGACTCCATCCCGCCAGCCACCACAATCTCTGCTGAACCGGCCTTGATCGCATCTGCTGCCTGCATCACGGCTTTCATGCCTGAACCACAAATTTTATTGATGGTGGTCGCACCAGTTGAATCCGGTAGACCTGCCTGACGCATGGCCTGACGTGCCGGACCCTGTTTTAAACCGGCTGGCAGTACGCAGCCCATGATCACTTCATCAATATCATTGGCCGCCAATCCTGCACGTGCCACCACTTCTTTAATTGCCACAGCACCCAAATCCGGCGCGGTACAGCTTGACAATGAACCTTGAAAACCGCCCATCGCGGTACGTACTGCATCTACAATTACGATCATTTTAGTTTCATCCTTTTTCATCATTGTTATCAACCCTACATAGCCAAAGCGCTGTAGGGCTGGTCCTTCGCAATCATTGCGGGTTAAGCCTGTGCGGTAAAATAGTCTTCAGGCAACTGCATCACCAGTTCCGCACCGGCTTGAATACGTTGGATTCGTGCACTCAAATCCGGAAGTATTTTGGCCACATAATAGTTGGCCAGTACCAGTTTGTTCTGGAAGTAGCTGTCGTCTTTGGCTGCAGCGGCTTTGCTAATCCGCGCATACATATAGACAAAGCTGAGCAGCCCAACCGCATGTAAATAATCGACAGCAATCGAATTAGCAAAATCAGGGTTCAATTTAGATTGCTCGACGATGAATTTGGTGATGTCTTCGAGTTGCTGGCAGGCTTCTAATGTCGCCGTTTTAATCGTCAATGAATCATCTAAATTTTGGGCAAATTCACGGATTTCAGCAATATATTCCGCGATATAAGTCCCATTACATTTGGTGGTTTTACGCCCAATCAGGTCAATCGCCTGCACGCCATTGGTGCCTTCATAAATCTGTGAAATACGCAGGTCACGAATACACTGTTCCATGCCCCATTCACGGATATAGCCATGACCACCGAAGCACATTTGTGCTTCCAGTGCAGAATCCAGTGCCTTGTCGGTTAAGTAAGCTTTGGCGATTGGCGTTAACAGCGCCACACGGTCAGTCGCTTTACGCACGGCTTCAGGGTTGGTTGAGTATTTGGTAATATCCAGTTGTTGACCCACATACACTGCAAACGCACGCGAAGCTTCATTGTTGGCTCGTACATTGAGCAGCATACGGCGTACATCGCCATGCACCAGAATCGAATCGGCTGGTTTTTCTGGCGATTTTGCACCAGTTGATGCACGGCCCTGTAAACGATCCGTCGCATATTGTGCTGCATTCTGGTAGGCAAATTCTGCTGCACCAATGCCCTGAATCCCCATAGATAAACGTTCGTAGTTCATCATCACGAACATGCCGGCCAGACCTTCATTTTCATTACCGACCATATAGCCCTTGGCACCGTCAAAGTTCATGACGCAGGTCGCCGAGCCTTTAATTCCCATTTTATGTTCGATTGAACCGGCAGATACTGCATTACGCTCACCCAGTGAACCATCGGCATTGATCAGGAATTTCGGCACAATAAATAATGAAATACCACGTGAGCCTGCTGGTGCATTTGGAGTTTTTGCCAGCACCAGATGAATGATATTGTCACTCAGGTCATGCTCACCGCTGGTAATAAAAATTTTGGTGCCAGTAATGTTGAAGGAACCATCCTCATTCGGTTCAGCTTTGGTCTTGATAATGCCAAGATCTGTACCGGAATGTGGTTCGGTCAGACACATAGTGCCCGACCATTCACCCGTATAGAATTTTGGTAAATAAGTTTCTTTCTGTTCCTGTGAGGCGCGGTCATTGATCGCCATACCTGCACCCACAGTGAGTAGTGGATAAAGCATAAAAGATTGGTTGGTGCTCCAGATCATTTCATCCGCCAGAACCGTGAGCATCTTCGGCATGTTTTGTCCGCCCCATTCTTCAGGCGCACCCAAGCCTACCCAGCCACCTTCAGCAAACTGTCTGAAAGCTTCTTTAAAACCTTTGGGTGTTGTCACCACACCATTGTTAAACTGAGCACCACCTTCTTCATCAGCAGGACGATTCAGGTCAAGAATAACATTCTTCGAAAATTTGGCCATCTCTTCCAGAATTGCATTTGCCGTTGCCATATCTAAATGTGCAAGATTTTCATTACCTTGCCAAAATTTTTCAGCTTGGAATACATCATTTAAAATAAATTCCATGTCTTTTAGCGGCGCATTATAAATCGGCATTTTTAAATTCCTTAAAGGGTGATACTCAATCCTGTTGCCAAATATTTTCTAATTTTCATTAGAATCCAGGCAGGCCATTTTAAAATCGTGATATCCAATTCCTGCAGTATTAAATCTATATCTAGATTCATAAAGTTGCATTGAAAATCACGTCTTTATGTTCAGTATAAGTGACTGAATATGCCAGCTTAATATTGATCTACTTTCCGTACTAAACCCTGATGAATATGGGCTTAAAACAGTCAAAGAATCTAGCTTCGTGCGCTGAAACAATAAAATAATTATACTGAAAATGGAATTTTATTTAGCAAAGTTGATCTCTAGGGTTCAGTTTTCTTGACAATATTTCTGTCTGCTCAGCATCGCTATTTTTATTTGTCAGTAGTTGCTGCATAAATATACAAAATGAGATAAATATCACGACCTTAGTTTTATAGCCATCGCGTGCAAAATTGCATATTCTTGAAAGGTTCTTTTTCGAAAAGTATGGACCAAGAAGATGACGACTGTAAGACAGCAGAACTTCCTTCTTCGTAAAGAGAAGATCCTGAGCATGGCGGAAAGCCTGCTACTGGATAATAATCAGGACATTACCCTGAGTGAGCTGGCCAGTGAACTGGACATCGCAAAAGGAACCATCTACAAACATTTTAAAAGCAAGAACCAGTTATATTTAGAACTGATTATTCTGAATGAAAAAAGAATTCTAGAAATATCAAAAAAGCATAATAACGATATTAAAAATTATGTTTCACAATATATGCTCTATCACATGCTCAATTCAAACCGAACCATCCTGTTGCATGTCATTGAAGAGCGTTTAACCAATAACGAAAAAAATCTGAAAGAGTTATTTCAGGAGCTTTATCGGATTCGTGAAGAACGGATTATCCGGATTAAAGACATCACCCATGATTATCTGGTGGCTTTAGAAAGTGCCATGTCGATTCGCGATTATTTGTCTTATATCTGGACAGTCACCTATGGCGCTTCGCTATTATTAAATTCGACCAATTACCAAAAAGCAATTGGGTCACGTGAACGTTTAATTAAACTTTATATTAATCAGGCACTCATGACGCCAGATAAAATCTCATCGGTATAATCACTATAATAAAAAAATGCCTGATTCGATCAGGCATTTTTTTATTTGGTTGTATGAGTTCATAAGATCACTTTCGCGATCTAACTCAACAATGATCAGGCAGCCACAGGTGGAAAACCATCTTCGGTTAAAGCTGCAACAATCTCAGATTCACTGGCTGTCGATTCAACTTCAACCAGTTTAGTGGCCACATCAATATTCACAGTGGCATTTTCATCCAGATCTTTAATCGTAGCCGTGACACTGCGCGCGCAGCCACCACAGGTCATGTTTTCAATACGGAATTTCATGTTTAGCTCCATAGGATCGGTTTAAAGTTTATCTGATTCGGCAGACTATATTTAATCTGAGCTGAACTGCAGATCAGGTCAGTGCTGCTCAGGGACGACACCCTGTTCAATCTGTTTTAAAATCTGGCAGTCAGACTGTTCATTGCCGGCACATTGTTCCACCGATTGCTGTAATATCATCAGCATATGCTGCATATCGGCAATTTTCTGTTGTAAAAACTGGATATGTTTTTGTGCCAACTGTTTGACCTCACTACTTTGGCGTGAGCTGTTCAGCCACAGGCCGAGTAATTCTTTCATCTGCTCTGAAGAAAAGCCCAGTTCACGTGCATGCTGGATAAAACTTAAGGTTCTAATGTCCGCGTCACTATAAACCCGATAACCTGTATCACTGCGTTTCGGAGCGGGCAACAAGCCGATTTCTTCATAATAACGGATCATTTTTGCAGAGATGCCGGACCGTTTTGCGGCCTGACCAATATTCATCATACTGACTCCTTAAACTGCACCGGTTGATAGGCTCTTAATCTCAAGGCATTACTAACCACAAACACGGAGGACAATGCCATCGCAACTGCGGCAAACATTGGCGATAACAAGATGCCCCAAAATGGATAAAGCACACCTGCAGCAATCGGGATTAAGGCAATATTGTAGACAAAGGCCCAAAACAGATTCTGTTTGATATTGCGCATGGTTGCCTGGCTTAAACCAATGCCCGTAGCTACATGCTGTAAATTGCCTGACATCAGCACCACATCAGCAGCTTCAATCGCGACATCGGTGCCGGTACCAATCGCCATACCAACATCGGCCTGTGCCAATGCCGGTGCATCATTGATTCCATCCCCAACAAAAGTGAGCACGCCGTATTGCTGCTGGAGTTGTCGTACTGCATCGACTTTTTCATGCGGCAAAACTTCCGCAATCACCTGATCGATTTTCAACTGTTTGGCGATCGCCTGCGCGGTATGCTGATGATCACCAGTAATCATCGCCACTTTAAGACCTTGGTCATGCAAGGCCTGAATCGCGCTATAAGTAGTTGGTTTAATCGGATCGGCTACTGCAATAATCGCAGCCAGCTTTTGATTAATCGCTACATATAAAGGGCTGCGGCCCTGATCACCGAGCTTTTGTGCAGTGGCTCTAAACAGATCGACATTTAAGCCCAAGTCCTGCATCAGACGCTCCGCACCAATATGCAGCTGCTGACCGGACACCTGTGCTTTGACCCCAGCACCGGTAATCGAATCAAAATCCGTCACTTCACTCAGTTGCAGTTCTTGCTCACGGGCAGCCTGAACAATAGCGTGGGCAATCGGATGTTCAGATTTAGCCTCCACTGAAGCGACTAGCTGTAATACCTCTTGCTGATTAAAATCTGCTGTAACTTCAAAGTCGGTCAGAAGCGGTTTTCCTTCAGTCAAGGTTCCAGTTTTATCCAGCGCGACGACTTTGGTTTGCTGCAATAACTGCAATGCTTCGCCCTTACGGAATAGCACGCCCAGTTCTGCTGCACGGCCAGTTCCGACCATAATTGAGGTAGGAGTCGCCAGTCCCATCGCACATGGACAGGCAATAATCAGTACGGCGACTGCATTTACCAATGCATAGGTCAGATTCGGCTCAGGCCCAAACAGGAACCAGACCATAAAGGTCAGGGCCGCCAGTGCCATAACAGCCGGCACAAACCATAAAGTCACTTTATCGACCACGGCCTGAATTGGCAGTTTTGAGCCTTGTGCCTGTTCTACCATCTGAATAATCTGCGCCAGTACCGAATCCTGTCCGACCTTAGTCGCCTTGATTTGCAAGGTTCCGTTCTGGTTTACTGTACCGCCGACCACCTGATCGCCAGCCTGTTTGGCCACAGGCAAAGGTTCACCGCTAATCATCGCTTCATCAATATAACTTTGTCCGGCAACCACTTCACCATCGACAGCGACTTTTTCACCCGGACGAATTTCAATCAACATTCCTTGTTGCACATCGGAAATTGCCAGATCAACCCAGTGATCATTCTGTTCTACCCGTGCCGTTTTCGGTTGCAAGCCGACTAGATACTGAATCGCTTCCGAGGTTTTACCTTTGGCTTTGGCTTCCAGATAACGCCCCAGTAAAATCAGCGCGACAATAACGGCGGCCGCTTCAAAATACACATGCACAGTGGACTGCGGTAACAACTGCGGAAAAAAGGTCGCAATACAGGAAAAGCCATATGCGGCAATGGTTCCAACGGCCACCAGCGAGTTCATATCCGGTGCCAGACGCAATAAAGCTGGAATACCATGCTGATAAAAACGCCGTCCCGGAATAATCAGCACCAAAGTGGTCAGTACAAACTGCAGATACCAGCTGTTCTGGGTTCCCAGCGTATGGGCAATAAAATGATGAAATGCCGGAATCAGATGCGAGCCCATTTCCAGAATAAATACAGGCGCTGTCAGAATGACTGCAAGCCATAAATCTCGTTTCAGTTGTGCCGTTTCATTGGCTTTCTTTTCCTGAAAAGCATCATGGCTATCTGTCGACATATCCCTACCAGATTTTATGGTGGCCTGATAACCGGCTTTCTCCACCTCAGCAATCAAGGCCGGAATCTGGGCATGCGAGGCTTTCACCCAGGCAGTTTCGGTGGACAGATTGACCTGTGCTTCGCTGACACCTTCTACTTTTAATAAAGCTTTTTCAACCCGTGCCACACATGAAGCGCAAGTCATGCCTTCAATAGCCAGTTCAATGCGATCGCTCTGAATATCAAAACCGGCTTTTTGCATGGCTTGAGTCAGCTTGGACAATGGCACAGAATTGATCGCACTCACATGCGCCTTTTCAGTGGCCAGATTCACTTGTGCATCCAGCACGCCCTCCACTTTTTTTAGGGCTTTTTCTACGCGAGCCACACAGGATGCACAGGTCATGCCTTCAATATTTAAATCAAACTGTTGCGTCGGTACATCAAAACCGGATTTTTCAATTGCTTGAACCAGCGCAGCGGCAGCAATTGGCTGCTGGCTTTTAATAAAAGCTTTTTCAGTCGATAGATTGACAGATGCCTCGACCACGCCTTCAATTTTTTTCAAGGCTTTTTCTACCCGAGCTACACAGGAGGCGCAGGTCATACCGCCAATCTGCACCTGCTGTTCATATAATCGGTTGCTGTCTTGTTCTGCCATGCCCATCTCCACACCTCAACTCATTGTTGATGTTATAGCTTAAACATTCCCATCATGGTAAGGTCAAGTCCTTCATCTGACTATTTTAAAAATAATGCAGCGTCCTGCTGCGATTTAAAATCACCCAATAAAAAGCCCGAAGATGACTTCAGGCTTGTATGGCAGTATTTAAAATATAAAATGCATCAATGTTATTCGGCAGAAATATCTTCAAACAAGATCGAAGACAGGTAACGTTCACCACCGTCTGGCAAAATCACCACAATATTTTTACCGGCATTTTCAGGGCGAGCCGCCAATTGTGCCGCTGCTGCCATAGCCGCGCCACTTGAAATGCCGACCAGGATACCTTCCTGAGCTGCTGTTTTACGTGCCCATTCGACTGCATCTGCGCTATTAATGGCGATTACTTCATCAACGAGGTCTAGGTCCAGATTGCCCGGAATGAAGTTGGCACCAATCCCCTGAATTTTGTGTGGTCCAGGTGTAATGTCTTCACCGCGTTTGGCCTGACCAATAATTGCAGACTCAGCAGGTTCCACCGCCACAGAATATAAAGGCTTGTTTTTCACTTTTTCAAAGTAGCGTGAAATACCGGTAATGGTTCCACCCGTTCCGACACCTGCGACCAGAATATCGACATTGCCCGCAGTCGCTTCCCAGATTTCTGGGCCTGTGGTTTCTTCATGAATTTTAGGGTTGGCTGGATTTTCAAACTGTTGTGGCAGGTAGTACAGTTCAGGATTTTCGTTGACTAGACGTTGTGCTTCTTCAATCGCGCCTTTCATGCCTTTGGCTGGATCAGTCAAAACCAGATTGGCACCCAATGCTTTCACCACCTTACGGCGTTCAATACTCATACTTGAAGGCATAGTCAAAGTAATATCATAACCTTTGGCTGCCGCAACAAAAGCCAATGCAATCCCGGTATTACCGCTGGTTGGCTCGACAATATGCATACCGGGTTTGAGCTTGCCAGATTTTTCAGCATCATTAATCAACGCTGCACCTATACGACACTTGACTGAAAATGCCGGATTACGGCTTTCAATTTTCGCAAGTACAGTGGCAGGATCGGAAATCACACGATTAATACGAACAAGCGGTGTATTTCCAATCGCGTCTGCATTATTACTATAAACCGCTATACCTAAATTATTCGGTGTTGGAAAAGCTGAATCTGTACTCATGATGATATCCCTAATGTTATTGGTTCAAGTCGCTTAAACATCATACAAGCATTTTTTTGCTTTGTAGATGTTTGATGAAACTTGCACTTCATTGCACGAATGTGAACTAAAATACTTTCTACACTATGCAATAAATTTATCTTATCTATCAATATTTAAAATATAATTTTAATTGATAATTCAATTCATTAAAAACCATAAAACTTAACTGTTTTTAGCAAGGTATTACGGGCTAAGACCCGTATAATTAGCGGGCTGTAACTTTATAATGGACATATTGAATGAAAACCGATTTTGAAATCACGACTATGCGCGATTCAGCAGAACAGGTCGTCGGCATTTTAAAATCTCTGGCCAATACCGACCGTCTTCTTATTTTATGTCATCTGTCTCAAGCGGAACTGAATGTTTCAGAAATTGAGGAAATAACTGAGATTAAACAGCCGACACTTTCCCAGCAGCTCATGATGTTGCGCAAAAGCGATGTGGTAGATACCCGGCGCGACGGCAAACAGATTTATTATTCAATTAAAGATCAAAATTTGATTGTGGTCTTAAATACCCTTTATCAATTGTATTGCGGCAATTCAGCTAAATAAAGAATCTTTCTTTTTTCAGTCATCAAGAGGAGTTTTCTTTAAACTCTTATTGATATCGTTCTACACCATTCAATCACGATCATAGAACTTTAAAATAGGGTTTTTGAAATGATACGTGACTGACCCAGATGTTTCATTTTAAACATGATTCATCAAGAATCTAGATCAGCTAAGACTTCTTAGCAGAATTTGTGCATAATATATCTATATTTGTGATTTAGACCTCTTTATGCAAAATTCCAAGTCTAAACTTCTGCATAGACTGCCTGCCTGGGCATGGTTAAGCCACTACACGCCGGTCAAATTTAAGTCTGATGTGCTAGCCGCCCTGATTGTGGTGGCGATGCTGGTGCCTCAAGGGATGGCCTATGCCATGCTAGCAGGATTGCCGCCGATCATGGGCTTATATGCCAGCATCCTGCCGATGATCATTTATGCGCTGCTCGGTGGGAGTTCGACTTTATCGATTGGCCCGGTAGCCATCATTTCCATGATGACTTTTGCTACGCTCAATCCACTTTTTGAAGTCGGCTCACCAGTCTATATTGAAGCTGCGACTTTATTGGCACTGATGGTCGGGATTATTTCCCTGCTTTTGGGATTATTCCGTTTTGGTTTTCTGATCCAGTTGATCAGTCATCCCGTGATTCAAAGCTTTATTATTGCCTCTGCCTTATTGATTGCGTTTGGGCAGTTAAAGTTTTTGGTCGATCTTCCTTTAAAAGCCAATAACCTTCCGGAGTTTGTCAGCAGTTTGCTGCAATATTTCCCGCTGCTGCACGTGCCGAGCCTGATTTTCGGCCTGTTCTCTATCGGTCTGCTGATCTATCTGCCCAAGTTATTAAAATCTCAGGCGGTACAAAGCCGGATCGGCTATACAGATTTTCTGGTACGTGCAGTGCCGCTGATTCTGGTGTGTCTGGGGATTGCGGCGATTGTCTTTCTGGATTTAAAGCTTCAGGGCATTAAAACGGTCGGTGCAATTCCTTCCGGTTTTCCGCCCTTGTCCTTTCCACACTGGAACTGGGAACTGGTGATGACCTTGTTACCGGGTGCCAGCATGATCGCCATGATCAGTTTTGTGGAGTCACTATCGATTGCTCAAGCCACGGCCTTACAGCAACGCAGTCATTTAAACAGTAATCAGGAACTGATTGCGCTCGGTCTGGCCAATATCAGTGCAGGCGTGAGTTCAGCTTTTCCGGTAACGGGCAGCCTGTCGCGGACGGTGGTGAATGCCGATGCCGGTGCCAAATCACCTATGGCCGGTGTTTTATCCTCTATTCTGATTATTTTTGTGAGCCTGTTCTTTACCGGATTTTTTGAAGATCTACCGCTGACCATTCTGGCCGCGACGATTATTGTTTCCATCTGGAAGCTGGTTAATTTTCAGCCATTTTTTGATGCCTGGCGCTATTCCAAGGCAGATGGCCTTGCCATGTGGATTACCTTTCTGGGCGTGGTTCTTATTGATATTTCGACCGGTTTGATCATTGGGATCGTATCGACATTTGTGCTGATGTTATGGCGAATCAGCCGGCCGCATATTGCGGTTGTCGGTCTGGTCGAAGGCACCCAGCATTTTCGTAATATTCAGCGGCATCAGGTCAGTACCTCCGACCGGGTGCTGTCACTACGGATTGATGAGAATCTGACGTTTCTGAATGCCAATAGCTTCAAAGGTTATCTGATCAATGAGATCAGCCTGAATGACCAGCTACAACATGTGATTATCAACTGTTCCAGCATCAGTGCGATTGATCTGAGTGCCCTGGAAATGCTGGAAGATTTAAATGCGGAACTGGCCAAACTGGATATTCGTCTGCATTTTGCCGAAGTCAAAGGTCCGGTCATGGACAAGCTGCAAGCTTCTAAATTGATGACGCATCTGAGTGGGTGGATTTATCTGACGCATTTTCAGGCGATTCAGGACCTTGCGCCAGAGATCTTTGAGCAGCATAAAGATTATACAATTTAAGACAGCAGATACTTGAACTTATGGCCGGAAATTCCAACCGGTCATAAGTTCTAACTTTTTAAATTTTCAAATATAATTTGAATTTATCTATTTAACTTTGATATTTATTTCATGAATACAATTTTAAAAGTGGTGATTTATTCATCATTTTAAGAAGTTTTTCTTCAATATAAGCAATGTTTTAAAGCAATTAATTTTAGAATAAATCAATAATATCAATATCTTGGTTTTTATATGAAAATATATTTTAAGCCTTGTTTAAATTAAGTATAAAATAGCGCAACTTTTTCCCAAATTTAGCCCTCGTAATTTTCACAAGGCAACCTTATGTTTTCTGCCCTTATGCGCATGAGCTTAGTCTCTCGAATCATCATCGCCATTATTTTAGGTGTGGGTGTGGCTGTGGTATTTCCCGAAGCTACTCCCTCATTAAGCCTATTGGGCGACCTGTTTATTAAAGCCTTGAAGTCTGTTGCACCGATTCTGGTTTTCATTTTAGTGTTAGCTTCTATCGCGAATTTTAAAGTGGGCCAATCCAACGCCGCCATCAAGCCGATTATGCTGATGTATGCGGTCGGTATGTTCCTTGCTGCACTGAGCGCTGTGGTGTCGAGCATCTTATTTCCAAGTACGCTGTTCCTAGATATTGCTGCACAGGCTGACTTGCAGCCTCCTGGCAGTTTGGTAGAAATCCTGAAGAATTTGCTGCTCAGCTTTGTCGCCAACCCGGTTGTTGCAATTGCTGAAGCAAACTTTATTGGCATCCTGGCTTGGTCAATGGCATTAGGCATCGCTTTCCGTCATGCATCGGATAGCACCAAGACGCTTTTGAATGATGCAGCCTTTGCAGTGAACTATGTGATTCGTTTAGTGATCAGCTTTGCACCTTTGGGTATTTTTGGTCTGGTTGCAGTGACTTTTGCTGAATCTGGTCTGGATACGCTGACCAGTTACGTACATTTACTTGCTGTGTTGCTCGGAACGATGGTTTTCGTTGCACTGGTAATTAATCCGCTTCTGGTTGCCTTAATGACACGCAACAACCCGTATCCACTGGTATTCACTTGCTTGCGCGAAAGTGGCATTACCGCTTTCTTTACCCGTAGTTCGGCAGCCAATATTCCAGTCAATCTGGACTTGGCAAAACGTCTGGGCGTCAAGGAATCAACTTCAAGTATCGCAATTCCTTTGGGTGCTACGATCAACATGGCAGGTGCTTCTGTGACCATTACTGTATTGTCATTGGCGGCTGTAAATACTTTGGGGATTAGCGTCGATTTCAGCACTATGCTCATTCTTTCTGTGGTGGCAACCGTTTCGGCATGTGGCGCTTCAGGTGTTGCAGGCGGTTCATTACTATTGATTCCAGTTGCATGTGGCCTGTTCGGAATTTCTTCAGATATCGCGATGCAAGTTGTTGCCATTGGTATGGTGATCAGTGTATTGCAGGATTCAACCGAAACTGCTTTAAACTCATCGACTGATGTTTTATTTACTGCAGCAGTAGACCGCGCATCAAATTGATTTTATATTGATTAATCAATATGTTTAGCCAATGATGTTGTTATGCCATTACAGCGTTTACCTACCTGGGTACAATTAGGGGCGTTTTTTCTTGCGGTCAATGCCGGCATGATTAACGTCCTAGGTCTGGTGACGGTACTGCACCAGTCTGTTTCACATATGACCGGCAATGTCAGCATGCTGGCTATGGCCCTGCTGAACTGGCAACCAGAGCAGATGCTTTATCTCTTTCTGGTTACACTCTGCTATGTCATTGGTTCATCCTATAGCGGGCTGATTCTTGGAAATAGTCACTTTCGCCTAGGGCAGCTTTATGGTTACCCTTTAAGCCTGGTGGCTATTTTTATTTTGATCTGCTGGTTATTATTGCCCTATTTCCCGCGCTATGCCTTGTTATGGGCCTGTGTTGCCATGGGTGTGCAAAATGCCATGGTCAGCCATTATAAAGGTGCCATCATTCGCACTACGCATTTATCTGGCGTACTGACAGACCTCGGCTTGGCGATGGGCTACCGTTTGCGCGGTTTAGAAGTAGAATCACGACGCGTGGTTTTGCATCTGCTTATTTTGCTCGGTTTTTTAAGCGGTGGCATTCTTGCCAGCTGGCTATATCCTTATTTAAAATTAAATGCATTCCTGATCCCGGCAGTGCTGAGTCTGGTTCTCAGTCTCACGTATTGGGTGATTTATTTACGTTATCGACATCAACACGACTAATATCTGGACATTCTCATGGTTAAAAATGCATTGCAGGCACAATTGTTAAAGGCAGGATTGGTCGACAATAAAAAAGCCAAAAAACTGTCTAAACAGGCTGTGCATGAAAAACGCACCGGTGACAGTACCGAGGCTGAAATCAAGGCCAAGATTGAACAAGACAAACAGCAAAAAATGGCCAAAGATCAGGCGATTGAGCAAGAGAAAAAAGCAGCTTTGCAGGAAAAAGAGCTGAAAGCCGCAATCATGCAAATGATTAACCAACATAAAATCCGTGATACTGACGGCGATGCGGTGTATCAGTTTATTGATGACAGCAAAATCAAAAAAGTCTATTTAAACCAGCAAATCTATAATGCGCTGGTCGCAGGTAGTCTGGTGATTGCACGTGAAAATGACAGCTATGCTTTCTTACCTAAAGCTCTGGCAGATCGTATCAATGCGAAAATGCAGGGCTTTATCATTGTGAATAATTCAGAGAAAAATGAAGAAACCACCGATGAAGAAGATCCATATGCTGCTTATGTTATTCCTGATGATTTGATGTGGTAAGAATCGCGTTATCATTACTGAAATCTTGAAGATCAGAAACCGGCGAATTCGCCGGTTTTTTAGTTGTAGGCACTTTTATTGAATGATTTGCACCAATAGATATGTTTTAAAAAGTTATCCAATATTAAAAAATCTGATCCAAAACTATAAACTTGATCTAAATTTTTGATTGAAGAGAAAGATCGTTTGGAACAGTTTAATTTTATTCGGAATATTCAAGAATGGGCAGATCAGTACCCATGGCTGGAAATGCTATCTTCACTGAGTATTGTGATTTTACTGGCGATTCTTGCCAATCTATTTGCCAAACAGATTGTGGTACGCGGAATACGTCAACTGATTTCCAGAATGCCTTTTGCCAATAATCAGATTTTTGCTGAGCATAGCGTGATTCGCCGGATTGCCAATATTGTTCCCGCAGTCGTGATCATGAACGGGATTACCACGGTACCGCATTTATCTGACAAGGTTGAGTCCTTTGTGCAAATGGGGGCACAGGCTTTTATTTTCCTGACGATTGCCTTAGCTCTTGGTGAATTACTGAATATTTTTAACCTGGTCTATCAGCGTAATCCCAAGTCACGTAACAAACCGATTAAAGGTTATTTGCAGCTGGTCAAACTGATTATCTTTATTGTCTGTGGCCTGATGATTCTCGGCACTTTCCTGAAAAAGGATGTCTTTACCTTGCTGGCTGGCTTCGGTGCCATGGCCGCGGTGTTGATGCTGGTCTTTCAAAATACCATTTTGTCACTGGTGGCGTCAGTGCAGATTTCATCTTATGACATGGTGCGGATTGGCGACTGGATCGAAATGCCCTCGCTGAATGCGGACGGCGATGTCATTGATATGTCATTACATACCATTACGGTACAGAATTTTGATAAAACAGTGACCACCATTCCGACCAATAAACTGGTGACGGATACCTTTAAAAACTGGCGTGGCATGCAGGAAGCCGGTGCGCGCCGGATCAAACGCTCGATTCATATTGATCAAAGCAGCGTGCATTTTATGTCGGCTGAAGAACAGAACAAGCTGAAAAATTTTATTCTGCTCGATCAGTACCTGAATACCAAATCAGAAGAGCTGGAACAATTTAACCTGCAACTGAGTCATCATTCGCAATATAACCAGCGTCGTCTCACCAATCTGGGAACTTTCCGTGCCTATGTAGAATTTTATCTGCAACAGCATTCGGGCATTAGTAAAAATCATTCCCTGATGGTGCGCCAATTGCAGCCGACCAGTGAAGGTTTACCGTTAGAAATTTATGCCTTTACCAATACCACCGCCTGGGTCGAGTATGAAAATATCCAGTCGGATATCATGGATCATCTGCTGGCAATTATTCCGGAATTTGGTTTAAAGGTGTATCAAGCGCCTTCAGGTCTTGATTTAAAAGAGGCATTTACTCAACCGTCTTCTATTATTACTTAAACACAAGTCATCCAATACCAAGCCTGAGGTGTTGCTGCATTTCAGGCTTTTTTATTTGATGGGATGTTTAAAACCTCACTGGCATAAATCTGGCTTTAGTTTAATTTTTATAATCTAAGTTTTAATTGAGTGAATCATTTTGTGGCAATTTCACCCAATTACGGGCTTAAAAAAACAGAATCCTTTATAATTCCCGAAAAGCAAAATGCATGATAAGAGTACGATAATGTTTCGATGGCTTGAAAGACTGGTTGACCCCTATCCCACCAAAAATCTGAACCAACCTTTACCGACCAAGTTTTTTCCATTTGTCTGGCAGGCAGCCTATGGAGTCCGCCGTTATTTGCTGATTCTGGTGCTTTGTACCGCCGGGGCTGCCAGCTTCGAAGCCTTACTGTATTCAAAAATTGGTGAGCTGGTGAACTGGCTCAGTAAAAGCCAACCAGATACTTTTCTGGAGCAACATACCAGTAATTTAACCTTGCTGAGTATTGTTCTGCTGGCCAATATTTTTTTCGCCAGTGCACAATCCCTGATCAAGCATCAAATTTTGTACAGTAATTTCCCGATGCGTTTACGCTGGCGCTTTCATAATCTACTGATGAAACAAAGCCTGGATTTTTTCCACAATGATTTTGCCGGACGATTATCGGCCAAAGTTATGCAAACCGCTCTGGCAGTACGCGAATTCTGGGTCATTCTGGGTGACATGCTGGCTTATGTGCTGATTTATTTCATCACCATCAATATTGTTTTGGGTGCAATTTCACCCTTGCTGATCATTCCATTGATGGTCTGGCTAGCCTTGTTTATCTGTGCAGCGTGTTATTTCATTCCACGTTTGAGCAAAATTTCCAATGCTCAAGCGGATGCCCGTGCCGTCATGACCGGGCGTATTACGGATGCCTATACCAATATTCAGACCGTGAAGCTGTTTGCCCATGCTGGTCGTGAAAGCCAGTATGCCAAAACTTCGATGCAGGAATTTATGGTAACGGTATATAAACAGATGCGTCTGGGTGCGCAATACGAAATCAGCATCTTGCTCTTAAGTGTGGTGTTGTACGGTGGCGTACTGGGTACCGCGATCTGGTTGTGGATGGAAGGTCAGGCCGAGCTAGGCATTATTGCAGCAACCACGGCAATGGTACTGAAACTGAACAGTATTGCCGAATTTATGATGTGGCAGACCTCTGCCCTGTTTGAAAATGTCGGGACCATTCAAGATGGTATGAAAACTTTAGGCCGCAAAATTGCCATTGAAGATAAACCCGGTGCCAAAGAGCTACAGCTCAATCACGGTGAAATCAAATTCGAAAATGTCAGCTTTGCGTATAATGATAAAAACGTGATTGATCGATTTAATCTGACCATTCGCCCAGGTGAAAAAATTGGTATTGTCGGCCGTTCAGGTGCAGGGAAATCTACCCTGATTCAACTGTTGCTGCATTTTTATCATATTAACCAGGGTCGTATCTTGATTGATGGTCAGGATATTGACGATGTGACTCAGGACAGTTTGCGCAAGAACATTGCATTAGTGACTCAAGATACTTCACTGCTGCATCGCACGGTCGCAGAAAACATCAAATATGGTCGTCCGGATGCGACTGATGAAGAAATGTTTGAAGCCGTGCGTAAAGCTAAAGCGGAAGAGTTTATTCCAAATCTGACTGATTTGCGTGGCAAAAAAGGCTATGAAGCCTATGTCGGTGAACGTGGTGTGAAGCTTTCCGGCGGACAGCGTCAACGGATTGCCATTGCCCGTGTGTTCCTGAAAGATGCTCCGATTCTGATTCTGGATGAAGCGACCAGTGCGCTGGATTCTGAAGTCGAAGCCGCTATTCAAAACAGTCTGGACGACTTAATGCAAGGTAAAACCGTGATTGCCATTGCGCATCGCCTGTCTACCATTGCCCAGATGGATCGTCTGATTGTGCTGGATCAGGGTCGAATTGCCGAACAAGGCACGCATGATGAACTGGTAGCATTGAATGGCATCTATGCCCAGCTTTGGCAGCGTCAAACGGGCGGCATGTTGATTCAGCAACAGGTCAAAGCATCGAAAAATCTTGATTAATACAAAATCAGCAAGACGATTAAACCGTTGACGATTTGATTGTCCTCAATACTGAACAGGTCTGGGACAAAAGAAAACTTTGCCCAGACCTTTCTTTTTAAAATCTTTTATATAGATGAACCTTAAGTTGCCATCTATCTGGCATTTTAATGAAATGACCTCACTCTCTAGTGCTGAAAGCTCTCTGATGAAGTCCTGTTTAATACTTAATAAAAACTAGACCAATCATCCTGTCCTGAGCAAACAGATGCTGGGATATGACTTGTTCAATAAAATAATTTTAATTTCATCAATAAAATTATGCGGTTTAAATTGATTTTAATGCTGAATTCAGGCTAATCTGCCAGTGGCAGAGTCACAATCAACAAAATTTTGTCCAACAATTTTAATGAAAAATTTGGCGGCTTCATGCCAATATCTATTTATAAATAAAAAAATTTGAATGAGTGCAACGGATCGCGCATGAAAACAATTGCTCCACGCCAAGACCAAGGAATTCCAGGTGTTTACGGTCTCCTGCTTCTCGATGTCATTTCCCGCTGGGGTTATAATAATGAGTCGCTTTTCCAACCTTTTGGCCTGACCAGTGAACAGTTGGCAGATCCTGATTTTCGTATTCCAACCCCTGTCGCCAACGAACTGGTGAAATATGCCCTGAAACTGACCGGCGAACCGACCTTGGGCTATCATCTCGGCACACAGATGCGGATCTCGATTCATGGCTTTATTGGCTATGCCATTATGACGGCGAATAATATTACCGATGCGCTGGTACTGGCGAATCGATTTATTCAACTTCGTTTACCCTTCCTGCAACTGTTTTTCTCGACTTTTGGTGCTAAAGCCACGGTACAGCTGCAAACCGATATTCAGCTTGAACCGCTGCGCACCGAAATTTCCATTGCCTTGATGATTGGTCTGATCAGTATGGCCAAAGCCATTACAGGCGTTACCGATGCCACGGGAGAAATCGACTTCGATTTTAAGAAGCCGGAAGGTTTTGAACGCTTTATGGCGAAGTTTCCAACGCATCAGTTCCGTTTTGAACAACCGCATTTAATTCTGAGCTTTGATAAAAGTTACCTGATGAATAAGCTGGTGCACGCCGATCCGATTGCCAGCCAGATTGCGATTAACCAGTGTGAAACGGAACTTTCTGCCTTGGGCGAACGGCATCGGATTGCGATGCGCGTCCGAGATATCTTGACCCATGCCGAGCAGCATTATCTGAGTATTGAAAGTGTGGCGGATCGCTTACACATGTCTGACCGCACCTTAAAACGTCAACTCGCCGCTGAAGGCACCTCATTTTCTACCCTGGTCGATGAAGTGCGTTACCGGCATGCCACCTCGTTATTGTCCCGGACAGATTTCACTCTGGAACAGATTGCCGATGAACTGGGCTATAGTGATGTCGCCAATTTTAGCCGGGCGTTTAAACGCTGGAGTGGTCGCAGCCCGAGCAACTGGCGCAAAGATCCTTATTTATAAGGGAGCATAAGCCTTTTGTTTTTCTTAAAAAGAATGTATAAAACATGTCAAAAATGATCTTAAGATTTTTAAGGAGTTATCAATGAATCATCCTGCAGAATTAAAGTACGCAAGTACACATGAATGGGTGCGCATTGAGGGTGATCTTGTTGTGACCGGTATTTCCGACCATGCACAGGATGCGTTAGGTGATTTGGTTTATGTAGAAGCACCAGATCTTGATTCACATATCACTGCGGGCGAACAAGCTGGCGTGGTTGAATCAGTTAAAACAGCTTCCGATATTCATGCACCGGTGTCTGGCGTAGTGGTTGAAATCAATCCTGATCTTGAAGATGATCCTGATTTTATTAATGATGACCCATACGGCAAAGGCTGGATCTATAAAATCAAGCCAGACAATATAGCAGATGTCGAAAAGCTGCTTTCCAATACAGAATATGAAGCTGGCCTATAAGCCATTTTAACTTGAAAAAAAATCAGCCTCCGGGCTGATTTTTTATTGTAGATCCGTCGTTGCATTTTCCAGTTCAAATTAAATTTCATGTATTTATCATGAAATATCATTGTATTTTTCACTTATTTTCCCTAAAGTCTTGCTCATATCTGCTTCGCTCCTGAATAGGTCGCGCTTATTTATAACAATAATTTCCCATGCTGAGCCCAGCGTCTCACAGCATATCATTTTAGGAAAATCATGAATGCCATTGCAGCGCCACTATGGACCAAGTCATTTATCCTTTGTCTGGCCAACAACCTATTTCTATTTATTTTCTATTTTGCGCAAACCACAATTTTGCCAATATACATCTTAAAAGAATTAGGCGGCAACCTGACTCAGGCAGGTCTGGCCATGACCTTGTTTATGGTGTCTGCCATTGCAGTGCGACCTTTTAGCGGTTTAATTATCGAAAAATTCGGGGTGCGTAAAACCCTGATTATTTCTGAAGTGTTCTTTAGCTTATTTTCACTTACTTATCTGTTGGCAGATCAGCTCACGATTCTGTTTATCATCCGTTTCTTACACGGCATCTGGTTCAGTATCTTGACTACAGTTTGTGTGCCTGTGGTGAACCAGTTTATTCCGGAGCAACGTAAAGGCGAAGGCATGGGCTATTTTGTCATGTCGGTTAATCTGGGGATTGTTTTAGGTCCATTTATAGGCTTGAGCCTGATTGAACACTGGTCTTATTTTCAGGTCAGCATGCTGTTGATCACCTTGGTTTTTATTGGATTTGCCTTCTGTTTTTTGATTCCGGTCAAAGAGCCTGAAAAAATCATCGAAAATACCAACAACAAAACATCGCTTGAGCTGAATGATTTTGTGGAAAAGAAAGTGCTGCCTGTCGCGGTACTGGCTATGCTAATTTCATTTTCTTATGCCAGCATTATGTCCTTTATCGCGCCATTTGCAGCCAGCAAGGATTTAATGGCTTATGCGGGTTTATTCTTTGTGGTTTTCGCCATTTCCATGATGAGCCTACGGCCGATCACCGGAAAAATTTATGATCGCAAAGGTCCGCAGTATGTGATTTATCCGGCCTTGGTGGCTTTTAGTTTGGGTTTATTTTTACTTAGCCAGATTCAGACCTTATGGGGATTCATGCTGGCTGCAGTCATGGTTGGCGTGGGCTTTGGCAGTGTGCAACCGTGTATTCAAACCTTGGCGATTCAACGAGCGCCCAAGCATCGAATTGGCTATGCAACCTCAACTTTTTATACTTTTTATGATCTGGGGATTGCCATCGGTTCACTGCTGATTGGTGCCATCATTGCAGCTTACAGTTATCAGTTTGCTTTTATGCTATGCGGTATTTTAACCTTAAGCAGTATTATTTATTTTAAGCTGGTGGTGCAACGTAAAACCGTCTAGTTTTATGGATTGAATAATAAATAAGATAAATAAAAACAGGCAGAAAATTCTGCCTGTGATTTTTTGAGCAAATATTTATTCTGACACCGAAGTATTCTCTGCTTGTTTCTCTTCCGCTTTTGGCTCTTGCATCATGGTGAATTGGGTTGCCTCTGTGGCTACGGTAGTGTCCTGTCGGTTACTTTTCAGCTTGATTTGTAAGCGCAGTTCATTGGTCGAATCGGCATTGCGCAAGGCTTCTTCATAAGAAATTTCACCCTGGTTATACAGGTCAAATAAGGCCTGGTCAAAGGTCTGCATGCCCAGTTCACGCGATTTCGCCATAATCGCTTTCAATTCGTGGAATTCACCTTTCAAAATCAGGTCAGACATCAGTGGCGTATTTAACATGATTTCAATCGCTGCACGACGGCCTTTACCATCTTGAGTACGAATCAGACGCTGTGAAATGATCGCCTTCATATTGGATGACAAATCCATTAATAGCTGGTTCCGGCGTTCTTCCGGGAAGAAATTGATAATCCGGTCCAAAGTCTGGTTGGCATTGTTCGAGTGCAGCGTTCCCAGACACAGATGTCCAGTTTCAGCAAAAGCAATCGCGTGTTCCATGGTTTCAGTATCGCGAATTTCGCCGATCAGAATCACATCTGGTGCCTGACGCAAGGTATTTTTCAGCGCATTATGCCAGGAATGGCAGTCCACTCCGACTTCACGATGAGTAATCATGGATTTTTTATGCTTGTGCACATATTCAACCGGATCTTCTACGGTAATGATATGCCCGGCTGAATTTTCATTTCGATAGTCAATCATGGCTGCGAGTGAAGTTGATTTACCGGAACCTGTTCCTCCGACTACCAATACCAGTCCACGTTTTTCCATAATCACATGTTTCAGAGATTCCGGTAATTTCAGCTTCTGGAAATTTGGAATTTCTGCAGTAATGGTACGAATTACCATACCGACATTAAGTTGTTGTACAAACACATTGACCCGAAAACGGGAAACACCTGGCACGGTGATGGCAAAATTGCACTCAAGTTCAGTTTCAAATTCTTTACGCTGTTTATCATTCATCAGACTGTAGGCAAACAGCTTGGTTTTTTCAGCTGTGAGTTCCTGCTGTCCAAAAGGTTTCATTAAGCCTTG
This sequence comes from Acinetobacter sp. 129952, assembly GCF_056642055.1. The sequence continues at coordinate 75,533 of NZ_JBWVSU010000012.1, forward strand.
ATGTTTAATACTCGGTGGAAAATCAGCCGTAATAAATAAATCTGAACCGCCATATTCCACCACCTTGGTCAGCATGTGATGCATGAATTTTTTTGCTTCGTCCAACAATTCTGCCGTGAACATCTTTTCCCCCAGAAATGCACAACTGCACAAATCTCAATCTTAGATTTATGCCAAATATTTTAATTTGATTGTGCAGCGTTTTATAAATATGCTCAAATATATTTGATTTATAAAGAAAATATTTTTTAATATTTATGTGACCTACTTCAATAAAAATTAAATTAAGTAGAAGTATTCAAGCTTTTTAAAGCAACTCTGCCAAAAAAAATAGGATTGTAATTTTAAAGGTTGAATTCTGTTAGACGATTCATTATTTGTCATTTGCGACATATAGAATGTTATTTTTCTTTCTTTATGATTACCAACTCCCCTATTTTTTATGTACCAATTTCGGTTCTATTAGATGTAATAATGAATTATGAAAAATAGGATAATGTTTATGAAAATTGAACAAAATCGTGGAACTTTGCTCAAATAACAGGCGTGAAACTTGGTAAATTATTAAAAAAGCCCGATTCAGCTAAGTTAGGTTTTTTATTTGACTATAAAAATATGATTTATATAAAATAAAATAGAGAATTTCGTATAACGTGTATTATGTTAATTTTAGGAAAACTTAAACGAAATCACCAAAAACTATGAAAAAAAAATCAGCTTTTTTATATTATTTAGATGTTACAGCACCATTTTATTATTTTTATCTTGTACCCACTGTAATCGCATTAGTCATAGTCAGTTTTGATTTCTCATTTCAGGGCTTATTTCCGACCACAATTGACTCTTCGATTTCAAGCCAACATAAGTTTCTAAATGACTATTTTGCAATATGTAATTTTTTCGTGATTGGGCTTATTGTTATTAATTATTTAAGACACCCACTACCAGCCAAATATGTAAGACAAATACGTCAGCATTATGCAACATTAAATAAGAACCAGCAATCTATCAATGGCTGGCTTGGCATTGTATTTTTCTGTTTTACTTTAGGCCTAATGAACCTGACTTGGTTTATTATTAATGATGAGCCTCTCCCACCATATAAAGAATGGCGCAAAGGCGATACTCTTACCTACTTAAACAGTTTCGCACATCCTTATATTTCTGCTATTGCTTTTAGTTTGCAATATGCCCTCATGGTATTCTTTACATTAATATTTATGAACATATTTGATAATCGTAAATATAGACAAAATTAATATGCTTAGTGCCATTTAACATAATGGCGATTATACGAAAGGCCCTTGTTAGAACCCATTTAAAGTGTCTATATTCTCACCAATAAAAATGTCTGGTTTATGATGGTTTTTATCACCATGGACTGGATATAAAATATGGATGCTGATCACTATGT
>NZ_JBWVSU010000013.1:0-67892 GCF_056642055.1 Acinetobacter sp. 129952
AGAGTGAACCACCTGATCCCTTCCCGAACTCAGAAGTGAAACCTCTTAGCGCTGATGGTAGTGTGGGGTTACCCATGTGAGAGTAAGTCATCGCCAGCTCATTATTCGAAAGTCCCCCTCCGCCAAGGCAGAGGGGGATTTTTTTATGCGCGGAATAATTGTCTTATATATGTCATATATAAATTTAACATCAACATTGCTCAATATTGGACTAGAGCAAGAACCAATTTTAAAGCGTAATAGGTTTATAGTTCCTTTATAGCAATGCATCCAATTGACGTCGAGCATGTTTAAATGCAGTTCTGAGTCCTTCTTCCAAAGTTGGATGATAAAAAGGTTTCTTTAAGATCTGATAAATATCCTGGTCAGCATCAATCATCCAGGCCAGTAAATGGGCCAGATGTTCTGCTTGGGAGCAAAAGAGTTCTGCACCAAGTAATTTACCTGATTTTTTAGCAATATAAACTTCTATTCCACCTGAGTTTTCTGCCAGAACCAGTGCACGTCCTTGATTTTCATAAGAGACGAATCCCCGAATAAATTCGATGTGTTGATCTTCCAGCTGTTTAAAACTTTTTCCGACAATCGCCATTTCAGGATGACAAAATACAATCGCCAATGGGATTAAGGCAGGAATAGGCTTTACATCCGGATAATTTAAACAGTTATAAACTGCCTGTTTACCCGCATGCGCGGCTTCATGTTGAATCGGCGCATCAGGTGCGGCATCACCGACTATAAATATAGGTAGGTTTGCAAGTTGTTTGGTTTCTTTATCGATAGGAAGGTTTTTGATGTCCTTGAATGTTGAATTGAGTTGATCTAGACCTAAACGATCTATATTGCTTTGCCGACCTGTGGCGCCTAAGATATAGTCAACTTCAATACTTTCAGTCTGATCATTTTCTGTAAAATTAATCTTTATTTTATCAGCTTGTATTCCAACTTCATCTGGCAAGTTCTTAAACTTGATATTGAGTTCTTTACTGAGTTGCTCCTGTGCCAGTTTCTGTAAGACTGGACTGGTTAAGGCACCTACTTTTTGACTACGCGCAAACATTGTAGTTTGTACACCCAGTCGTTGCATGGCTTGAGCTAATTCAATTGCAATGATGCCACTCCCGATTACCGCTAAAGACTCAGGTAATTGAGAAAATTCAAATATTTCATTAGAAGTGATGTATTTTTCTTTTAATTGTTGCTTTAAAGCTTTATCAACATTAGGGCGTGAGCCTACAGCAACAATAAAACTTTTGGCCCGATAGGATTGTCCATTGACTTCGATCGTTTGGGGATCAATAAATTTGGCTTTTCCGGAAATTTTATGTGAGCTGTCCCATTGATCGACACCTTTCAAGGTTGCACGAATAAAACGTTCTCTAAGGACATGCACACGTTGCATAACATCTGAAGTATCAATGACAGCGTTATGCTTTAAAGCAAGTTCTTCAGCAGTTTGAATATCATGCATGCGATTTGCAGAAGAGATTAGCAGTTTGCTTGGCATACAACCTACACGTGCACAGGTCGTATCCCACGATCCATCATTGATAATTAAAATATTTTGGGTGTATTTGATGGCTTCGTTATAAGCACTGATCCCTGCAGTGCCTGCACCGATAATGATGAGGTCGTACATTAATTGCTCTTATTGAAATCAATTTATGAATATAAGCTAGCATACAAAACATTTAGCTTACCTTTATTTACATAAATGCTTAACTATGATTACATATCGCATAATGAATAAAGATTGATAACAAACTCTATAATAGAGGGTCTTGGGGATTTAAATGATTAGTAAACAATTAGGTATTAAATTATCTACTCTTACTTTAGCACTAATGTTAGCAGGCTGCGGGGGCGGTGGAAGTGATGGTTACTTTAATAATGATGGCTCTAGTTCTGGAAATATTACTACGAACCCTAGCACAGGTGAAGAAGTAAAATCTGTTAATATTAGTACTATTCAATTGATTGATCGAAATGGTAACTTAACTCAGGCAATCGCAGCAGAAGGTGTAATCGCTAAAGTAAAAGTAACAGATCAGTCAGGTAAAGGCATTAGTGGTGCATTGGTTACATTTACAGTGACTGGTGGTGTTGTTTTAGGTAGTTCCAATGGTGCTGTTTTAACCAATACTAATGGTGAAGCGAGCATCTCTGTTAAACCTGAAAATATAAATACCAATGGTGCTTATCAAATTTCTGCAGTTGCAGATTTTGATGGTGTCCAAGCATCAACACAAGCACTTAATTTCTCACTTCAAGCAACCAATATTATTTTAGTCGATTTGACGGCAGCTAGTACTCAATTAGAGTCTGGTGGCTCAACAAATATCATGTTAAAAACGCAAGATGCAAATACAAAAATTAATCAGAATAATGTCAATGTAGAATTCACTGCAACATGTGGTAAATTTGAACCTGTTACAGTTGTTTCATCAAATCAAGGAAATGTTACGACATCATATAAAGCGATTGGTATAGATGGAAAGCTTTGTACAGGGGCACAAAAAATTTCGGCAAAAGGTTTAAATATCCCAGAAGTTGGAATTGATGTTAGTATTAAGGCACTTCAAGCTAATTCACTAGTATATACATCTAGTAAAGTTAATTTGGGGATTAGAAAAAGTGGCTCAGCATCATCTGGTCAAATTGAATTTACTTTGTATGCAAATGGTGTACCTGTAGCAGATCAAGATGTTTTGATTGAGAAAGTACAAGCACCAGAAGATTTATCGTTCGTAACATTTGGAAATCAAAATAACAAAACTATAAAAAGTGATTCAAATGGTAAAGTGATTGTGAATCTTTATCCAGGAGATAAACCTGGGCCTGTAGAGATAAGAGCAACTTTAGTTTCAGACAAAAATGTTTCGGCTGTATCTAAAAATGTATCTGTATCCATTGGTCGAGTAACTCAAGATGGATTAAGTTTATCAGTATCTAAAAATTCATTACAGAATGTAATTGATGGTGACACTGCAACTATTACAGCGAGAATGGTTGATCGTACACGGAACCCTGTTCCAGATGGTACAGTAATTAGCTTTGTTTCTGAGGGAGGGAAGGTTGAACCTAATTGTTCAACAGTCCAAGGAGTATGTTCTGTAACTCTAACAACACAAGAACCTCGTCCTTTAGATAATCGTGTGACTGTATTGGCTTATGTTGAGGGTGATAAAAGCTTTACAGATTTAGATGGCGATAATCTTTATACTAAAGGCGTAGATCGACTTCTTAGTAATATTGGTAGCTTTTTCCGTGACGATAACGAGGATAATCAATATAACAAAGATTATGGTATTGGTGAATTTCTTTATAATCGTGCGGTATTAGGAAACAAAGCGACCTGTGCTCCATCTACAATTAGACAGCCGAATATCGCAGACACATGTGACGATAATTTAGATACGGTCATCCGTCAACAATTATTATTTGCATTTGCTGAAAATACACCAACCTTTACTAATGTAAAGGCAAGTGGAAGTTTATTGTCTTTTAATATGTATGGAAATAGCGCTCAAAGTGTGCCTATGCCAACAGGTACCACAATAAGTGTTACGCCTGAGGATAATACAAAAGCTAATAATTTATCTTGTACTGCAGAGTTAGCAACAGGAAGTTCACCTGTCGCAAATGTCTTTGATCTTTTGACACCAAGCACTTTCAAAAATAGTAATCAAAGTTATTATGGCTATCGTCTAAAAGAATGTGCGGTAGGAGATACGTTGAAAGTTTCTGTTTCTTCGCCAGATAGTAAAGTATCAACAATTTATGTAGATTATCAATAGAAATTATATTTGTATAAAAAACAGCGCCGAAGCGCTGTTTTTTTTATGGGAACTAAAATTTAAAAAACTAAATTGATGTTCCCACACTCACACCCACAGTCGGCTTTAGATTCATCGAGCTACAGCCTGTAAAAGCCAAACTACAACATAAAATAATCAATAACTTACTCATGAATCAATCCTTGAGATTTAGCCTGATTAAACAAGGCCGCTGAACGTGTGCCGCTTCGGCAAACCATCAAAATCGGTTTAGGCAACTCATTATAATATCGAGCAAATTCTTCAATATTCGCCTGAGAAAGTTGGCCATTCATTACAGGCTGATAAATCACACTCACTTGAGATTTCTCCGCAATGGAGCGTAGTTGACTCACCGTGACATTATTACCAGTCTCCTGATCAGGGCGGTTTACAATTACAGATTTAAAACCTTGCTGAATCAATTGCTGAAACTTGCTTGGTGTCATTTGCCCCGTAACACTCACCGTAGAGGTCAGCGCACGGCTAAGATCATTTGCAGCAAAAACAGGTGTAATACAGCTAAAATAGGTTGCCAGTACCACACCTTTCCAGAACGACTTAATCATCCAGCAGGTCCATCTGTTTTGCCAGTTGATATAAGTTATTCGAGCGGTTTCCAGTACGACAGAACATCAAGATCGGTTTTGGTAACTCGTTATAATGATTGGCAAAAGTGCGTACATCAAGCTCAGTAATCTGACCGGCTACTACTGGCTGGAATACATAATCCAGACCGGCATTGCGTGCAGCTTCCTCGATTTGTGCACTGGTCGGCTGCTCGGAACCCCCTTCCATGTCCGGACGGTTGTTGATAATCGATTTAAAACCTTTCTCAACCACTTGAGTTACGTGTTCCGGACCAATTTGACCAGCAAAACCTACATTTTCGCTCATGACGCCACTCCATCATTTCATTTATATCGATATGCTTTATGATAGCATTAAGCTGAAAACATGCTGAACCTGTTCTGAAATTTTTATAAATGATGATAACCATAAGATAACGCAATGGAGCGCGTATGCAGGCTTATACAGTTGAACCACTGTATGTCAAAAGCGGTCAGGAAGTGATTGCTGCAGATTTTTATCGGCCTAAAAATATAGAAAAACCGGCCGTAATCCTGATGGCTCATGGTATGGCTGCCTTACGTCAATTTAAACTGGTGCAGTATGCCCAGCGTTTTGCCAGTGCTGGCTATGCGGTGGTTTTATTTGACTATCGCTATTGGGGCGGCAGCACTGGGCGTCCACGTGAAATGGTGTCGATCAATGCCCAGCTCGATGACTGGCGAACCATGATCAGACATATTCAGGAACGCAAATCGATTGACAGTAAACGGATCGTGCTCTGGGGTACGGCCTTAAGTGGTGGGCATGTATTGACACTTGCAGCAGAGCTGAAAAATATTCAGGCGGCGATGGTACAGGTGCCTTTTGTCGATGGGGCTGAAAGTGCCCAACTATATCCTTTACAGCAACTCCCCAAGGCGCTTAAAGTTTCCAGTCAGGATTATATGGGGGCCAAGGTTGGTATGGCACCAAAAACCTTACCTGTAGTTGATCCGCATGAGCTATGTTTTATGCCGACACAGGACAGTTATGAAGGTTATCTGTCGATTGTCAATCCGGATTATTACTGGAGTGGTCATATTCCTGCACGGGCATTCTTTAAACTGATGCGCTATCGACCGATTCAGGAAGTCAGAAAGATTAACATTCCAGTCCTGTTTATTGCGGCAAAACTGGATAGTCTGATTCCAATTGAATCCAGTCGGGAAACTGCGACCAATATTGCACCATTTGTGCAATATCATGAGTGGAATATCCGGCATTTTGATATTTATCATGGGGAATGGTTTGAAAAAGCAGTTTCGACCCAATTAGAATTCTTACATCAACATATTGGAGTGCGCTAGATGATTATTGTATGTCCGGAATGTCTGGCCAAAAACCGTGTCCCTGAAGATAAACTCACTGCCAACCCTGCTTGTGGTCAATGTCATCAAGCCCTGATTCCACTGGTACCAATTGAGCTGAATGAGCAGAATTTCAGTCAGTTTGTCACGCATAGTGACTTGCCAATCCTGATTGATCTCTGGGCAGACTGGTGTGGTCCCTGTAAAATGATGGCACCGCATTTTGCAACTGTCGCAAAACAATATCCAAATGTGGTTTTTGCAAAAATTGATACAGAAGCGAATCCGCGCTTAAGTTCTGCATTTAATGTTCGCAGTATTCCGACACTGGTGTTGATGAATAAAAGCAACGAAATTGCTAGAATAAGCGGTGCATTACGGTCAAGCGAGCTGCAAAAATGGCTTGATCAGCAGTTAAATACCCAACCCTAATTCAAATGCCTGGAGTGAAAGTGTCAGATTCTCAAGTAAGACCAGAGGGGATTCTTTCCCTACAGACGATCGCAATGCCTGCAGATACCAACTGGAGTGGTGATGTCTTTGGTGGCTGGATCGTTTCACAAATGGACTTAGCAGGCGCGATTCACGCAGAACGATTTTCAAAGGGGCGTTGTGCCACGATTTCGATTAACCAGATGACTTTTCTGGTACCGGTAAAAGTCGGAGACGTGATTAGTTGTTATACCAAAATTCTCAAAGTTGGCAAGACATCTATCCAGATGGAAATCGAGGTTTGGGATAGCCATGATGATTCACGCCCCCCAATTCGGGTAACTGAAGGTGTGTTTACCTTTGTTGCTGTAGATGTCAAAGGCAACAAACGTCTGATTCCAGAAGAAGCGAAACAGAAGCTTTTAGAATCGCAAACAGCACAATGATGACTTGAAATAAAAAATCCCAGATTAATGATCTGGGATTTTTTTTGTCTGTATTGATATCAAGTCTGCTTCAATTGCTTTTTGGCAATCCAGGCCCAGAGCATCTCGCATTGAATCGGTGCTTCACCCGATTCGTCACGTACCACAACTTGAACTAGAGTTTCACCCTTGTCTGAACTTTGCATAAGCTGTTGCTGTTCAGCAGTCAAGGTAGCAACTGCCGTCAGGGCACCTTTGGTCGGACGTTTAAAGTCTACTTTTAGACTCTTAATCAAAACCACTGCGCTATCCGGTACATTCATTGCGGTTACAAACCCGGTTGCTGTTTCTGCCAGCAGGGCCATTGCACATGCATGGATTTGTCCGATATGGTTCTGCATGGCTTTATGATTGGCCATACTTACTACCACTTTGGACGCACTCATTTCCTCATAACGAATCTTGGCAGAGCCGACCATCGGGACCACCCGGCCAAAAGTTTTACTTAACAAAGCAGTACGAATGCCTTGCGGTAATCGTGCAGTGGCTTTGACTAATCTGGCTAATCGGTTGTTCTTTGCCATAATTCCTTCTACAGACGTTGCTGTCTTAATCTTTAAAGTTATTGAACTGTAAAGGCAAACCAAATTGCTGTTCTTTCAAGAATGCCATTACTTGCTGCAATGTATCGCGTTTTTTATCAGTCACACGAATCTTGTCACCCTGAATAGAAGATTGCGCCTTAATCCCACTTTCTTTAATGGCTTTATTAATTTTTTTTGCGGTATCTGAGTCAAGACCATCTTTAAGCTTGATCACCTGAATCACATTTTTGCCAGAAGCCGTCATTTTTTGTGGATCAAGCGCCTGAATATCGACTTTGCGTTTAAAGAAATGACTTTCCAGCATGCTGTAGACTTGTTCACACTGGAAATCGCTTTCAGTCGAGATTTTGATTTCCTTGTTTTTTTCATTCAGTTCAATAGAAACGTCCTGACCACGGAAATCAAAGCGGGTCGCGATTTCTTTTTGGGTGTTTTGAACTGCATGATTTACTTCAAAAATTTCTAATTCAGAAACAATATCGAAAGAAGGCATAGTTTAGACCTTTACAAAGGGAAAGAATATCTGAGATGCTAGGGATGTTTTCTTCATTTGCCAAGTGTTGTTTACATCAAAGGAGTGCGCAATGATCCGTAAACAAGAAATTACAACATTTGAGTTCCCAGAAAATGCAATTATCTGGGATGTACGCGATTCAAGTGCTTTTGCTGAAGCACACGTGAAAGGGGCAGTAAATCAGCCCATTAACGATCTTTCAGCAGAAAGCCTAACTCAGGTGTCAGCGGATCAACCCATTTACATTTTGTGTGGTGGGGGCAGTAAAGCTCCACGTGCTGCGGAAAAACTAGAGGGTTTTGACAGCTCACGTGAATATGTCATTCTGATGGGTGGTACTCGTGCTGCCCGTGATGCAGGCTTACCGCTTGAACAGGGTGTATAAGCATTCTGTCAAAAAAAGCGCCGCAAGGCGCTTTTTTAATGGGTGAGATTTAATGCCTCCCAACCTCCCTTTTTTAAAGGGTGAGAAGCATTGCTTCGCAAGGGGGGATTCATTCAAAATGGTAATTAAACTTGTAGCTTAAAATACGGTTTCTTCATTTTCACTTTCTTTTGAAAACGGGTCACACTGAGTTTTTTTACTAAACTGGATGGCACCGGACAGGCTTCACTGAGAATCTGGGCTGCCAGAATTTCACTGCAGAGCGGCGCAAACAGAAAACCTTTAGAACCAAGACCGGCAAAGCTGTAAATTTCCTCATCCACTTTCATTTTACCCAGTAGGGGAAAATAATCCTGACTTTGCGCGCGTACCGAGGCACGACCTTGCCAAGTCTCGGTAGCTGGTAATGATTGTGCATATTCGGGGAAGACACTGTGAATCAGTTCGTAGTTATGCACATGATCTTCTGCCAACACCTCTGCATCATCGCGATCTGGATAGAAAGAAGCACCTAAGATTAGATGTTCAGCATCCAGTTGCATACAATAACCGCCGTAGCTATAGGCAATATTTTGACTTAAAGGCTGGGCTTGATTATTTACCCAGCTGACCTGTCCGCGAATCGGTTTCAAAACTGGATAATCTGCAAAGAATTGTGCTGTTTCTCGCGCAGTACAGACAATGACATGATCAAATTCACCTAGATACTGTTCATCTGAAAATAGCTGAGGTTTTGTAGCCGTTTCAATATGGCTAATTTTGGCCTGTTGATATTGAATATGAGGATGCAGCAAAATCTCCTCACGCAGTTGATGAGGTGAAACTGCACCAGCTTCTAATAGTTTTAAACTTGGAAATTCGGTTTGAACCTCTTGATCTTCTGTATCTTGTACAGCAAGAATTTCTTCAGGATATTCATCTGCTAATCCTAAAAGCTGTTCAGGATTTTTTAAGGCCAGTTGATTCACCTGAATCGGGCGGAAAGCTTTAAATTTTTGATAATGATTTAAGGCATGTTGCCAGGCCAATGTCATCAGATGTTCAGCACTTTGCTCAACCGGACAGAGTTTGGGATTGAGCAAAGCCAGTGGATTGCCAGAACCTCCTGAGAGTGGCGCTGACTGGTCGTAAATCGTGACTTGATGACCACGTTGGGCGAATGCCCAGGCTGTACTTAAACCGGCGATTCCAGCGCCAATCACAGCGATTTGGCTAGGTCTGATATTGGTCTCTGTATCTCGCTCAGTTTTTTTTTGAGTGATTTCTTGTATTAATGAACTTTCAGTCTCTTCAGCCGGATTCCAGATCGCTTTCAGCATTTCACGCTTATGCTTAAAACCACGTGGGCGGGAAATTGAAATCCCATGATTTTTTAAGCCACGTTTTAAGACGCCAGCAACACTGAAAGAGGCGAAAGTGGTACCGATCTCGGATAAACGTACAATATTATTTAAAACATTTTCTTCCCACATGTCCGGATTACAGGAAGGCGCAAAACCATCCAGGAACCAAGCGTTCACCGGCGCAGTTTTTTCAATTACCGGGAAAACATCATGTGCATCACCCAGCCATAGATCCAGACTGAATCGCTCTTCAGGAAAACTGAGACGATGACAGCCGGCAATTGGCATCGGATATTGAGAGATGAGTTGATGAGCTAAAGGCTTGAGTTCTGGCCAGGCATTTAAGGCTCGAATCAGATCGGTTTTAGAAAGAGGGAATTTTTCAACTGAAATCGCATGCAGATGACTGTGATTGTCCGGACGCACCTGTTGCCAGAGCTGCCACAGGGCCAGAATATTTAAACCAGTACCAAAACCCGTTTCACCGACACAGAAATATTCAAAAGGTTTTAAATCTGCCAAACGCGTACTGAGATCATTGCCATTTAAAAAGACATGCCGGGTTTCCAGCAAGCCATTGTCTTTGGAAAAATACACATCACCAAATTGCTTGGACACAGGCACATCAATGCCATCCACCAATTGCCAATCCAGATCGGCAGTTTGAATTGCATGCGACAAAACGGGTACAACCTTAAAGATATCGGGAAGGGCTATAGCTTACCATTGACGACGACGTTTGGTATAAACATAGCTCGCAATTAGGAAGCCGAGCAATACACCGACAGCCAATGTTGCTGCACCGTAGAGGAACATCTGCGCACTGCGTTCACTTTGCAGCACCTGTACCTGAACGCCCAGGTTGTCATTCTTGAGCTGCAATTCCTGATTTTGCGATAGTGCTTCCAGATTGGCTTTTTCCAGTTGCTGCAAACGGGTGGCCTGATCTTTGACCAAGGCTTTGACCTTGGCCTCTTGCTGGGCTTTCAGCTTGGCGATTTCTTCTGCAGTTAACGGTTTATTTTCAGCAGGTGTCACCGATTGGGCAGAAGACGCTACGGCAGGAATAATGGCAGGTTTCGGCGTAGACTGGGTTTGGACAGTCACCGCTGTCCCTTGAGGTTGTGCTGTCTGATTTCCCTGAGTCACAGGAGCAGGCGCAACTTCGACTGCCCATACTGGAGAAATCATAAAACATAGGCCAATGATACTGGCAGTAACAACACGCATGAACCTTATCCTTGAGGGAATGCTTTATTGAATGGTTTGACATCGATGTGTTCGTACACACCTTCTTTTAAGAAAGGTTCATCCTGTAGCCATGTGTCCAGCGCTTCACGACTGTCAAAATCGACAATAATGGTACTGCCATAAAAACCGGCCTGTGGATTGGCCGGATCTTTAGGCATGGCACCTGCAACAATCAGGCGGCCTTCAGCATTTAACTGTTCCAGACGTGCAAGATGTTGTGGACGAATCGCGAGGCGTTTTTCAACTGTACCTTCCCGATCGGTACAGCTAACGACGAATAATGGCATGATGACTCTCAATCGTTTGTAGTTGGACTTATTCAGCGGTCTTAAAGTATTTGCGCAATACAATAAACTGAATAATGATAAAGGAAAACATCACGATCATGTCACCGAATGCGGTAAATTCGCCCCAATATTTTCCATCCATCCACAAATAGGCGAAAAAGGTATGCAGAAATGACATCAGTACGAACATGGCAACCCAAGCATAGTTCAGCTTGAACCAGCCTTTTTCACTTAGATTGAATACTGGACCAAATAACCGCTGGATCAGAGGCTTTTTATCCTTGCTAAACCAGGGGGACAGGAAGAATACACCTGCAAAGACCAGATTCAATAACACGGCTTTCAGACGAATATAGAAATCATCGCTGAGGATCAGAGTGATGCCACCAAAAATTACCGTCATAAACAAGACAATCCATTGCTGCTTGTCCAGACGGAATTTTTGTATGACAAATAACGCACCATAGACGACCAACATGGAAATAATCAGACCTGTGGTTGCAACAAGAATATTATTATTGTCGACACCCCCCGCAGAACCGATCAATTGCAGCAATTGATGGTCAGTGTCTTTTGGATCTACAGTTTTATATAAATAAAAGAAAATAATGAGTGGCACAAAGTCTAAAAGTGCTTTCATGTTAGAGTATCTAAATCTGATCAAATAAATGTCATAGTATAGAGATGCACGGCGTAGATTTACATACACATAGTAATATTTCTGATGGAACTTTCAGTCCTCAGCAATTGGTCGAAGCGGCTGTGGAAAAACTCGTCCATACTTTGGCCCTGACGGATCATGATACCATGGACGGTTTGGCATTGGCTGAGGAAGCCGCTAAAAATCATGAGATTAAGATCATTTCTGGGGTAGAAATATCCAGCCAGTGGTCACGTCCTGCCACCAAAAAAAACTATGGCGTGCATATCGTCGCGCTAAATATGCAAAATCCTGAGCCTTTACAAAAAGCCCTCAATCAGCAAAAGAAAATCCGGGCTGAACGCTCTAAACAGATTTGTGATCTGCTGGTTCCTTTAATTGGGGAGGATATTTATGCTGATGTACTGACCAAAGTCGACCATATCCCTGATCGGGTGACACGGACCCATATTGCCAAAACGCTGGTAGAAAAGGGGATTGTGACCCGTCCGCAACAGGCCTTTGATAAATACATCAAGGAAGGCAAGAAAGCTTATGTCAAATTTGATGGCTTGAGTCTTGAAGACACGATTCAGGTGATTCATGAAAGTGGCGGCTTCGCCGTGCTGGCACATCCGACCAAATATGATTTATCTGCGACCAATATCCGCTACCTGATTGAAATCTTTGCCAAGTTCGGTGGAGATGCGGTGGAACTACCCCCGGCAATTGAGCCAAGTTCCACCCGGCAGATGGTGGATCGAATGATTGCTGAACATGATCTTAAAGTTTCGATTGGCAGTGATTTTCATGGCGATCATATGCCCTGGATTAAACTCGGTAATGTCCCGAGTCTTAAACCGGGGCAGGTCGGAATTTGGGAGAGTTTTGTTTAGTCATTCCTTTACCTCGATCTTTTTCATTTGAGAGAAGATTTTCCCTTCGCTACTAATAGCAAAGGGCGAGGAAAGAATTATAAATTATAGCAAATTATGATCTTTGGCCTGAATCGGTGGTGGCGTTGGTTTACCCAACGTTCCTAACAGTTCAATTTCAATCGTACGTACCATCGAGTCCAGCGGCAAGTCATTACTCTGAGTACCAAAAGGCTCTTCAATTTCTGAACTTAGCGCATCTAATCCTAAAAAGGTATAAGCCAAAATTCCGACCAGCAAAGGCGTAAACAGACCAAGCGTTGAACCTAAACTAAAAGGTAAAATAAAACAGAAAAAATAGACGGTACGATTGAGCAAGACCGAATAGGCAAAAGGCAAAGGCGTTGTTGCAATCCGGTCACAACCAGTCTGGACAATACTTAGTTCTGCTACATGATTATTCATCTGCATATAGATGATGTCGGAGATTTCACCTTCTTTGAGCGCCTGCATTAACTCCCATTGAATCAGGCTTAAGGTATATTGCGGCGCATTGGCCTGCTGATAGAGCTGGGTCACAGCCTGCTGGCTCATGCCGCTGGTTTCCACAAGTTCCGTCGGATTGGCTGTCTGATGGCGTAGCCGGTCACGGAGGACATTGGCAAAGACAATCACATGCTGAATTACACGTTCACGGCGACCTTGAGACAGCATCCGGCAATCACGGTCAAAATGACGTGAATTGGCAATCAAAATGCCCCAAAGTTTGCGCGCTTCCCACCAGCGGTCATAACAGGCCGAGTTCTTAAATCCGAGAAAGATCGACAGTACCACTCCAATCAGGGTAAAGCCGACCAGGGGTAATTCTGGAAAATGAAAATAACCAATATGTGACAAGCCACCGATGATGGCTGACATCAGCATCACTACGCCTAAAGGTGGCAAAACTTTAGGTAAAATCGTCCCCCGCCAAGAAAACAGCAGTTTAAAAACAGTCGGCTGGTCACGTACGATCATTTATTGGAATCATCACAATTTTTTTCATGATCTTGTGGAGTTGTGCCTGCTTTGTCAAGTGCTATTCAATACTGCATTTCCGGTTTGATGAGTTGCTGCTCAGCAAAGGAAAAGCTGCCTTCCAAGGCGATGATGCAATGGTCAATCAGATGGATATCCACTAGCTGGCAGGCCTGTTGAATCTGACGGGTTAACACTAGGTCAGCCTTGGAGGGAGAGGGCCGGCCCAGCGGATGATTATGTGCAATGACAATTGAGGTCGCCTGTTGGCTAATCGCATAACGTAGCAATTGATTAATGGAAATATCACATGCATTGATGGAGCCATAAAACAGTTTTTTAAAGGCAATTTTTCTTAAACTGGCATCCAGACACAGCACGGCAAACACTTCCTGAGTTTCACCGAGCAGTTCAAAACGTAAGTAATCTCTCAGCCGCTTGGAATTGGTAAGTTCCAGTGCATCCTGTTTCAGGTGCTCGGCTATGTAACGCCGTCCGAGTTCCTTGACGGCCATCAGTTGAGTATATTTACTGATGCCCATGCCATGAAACTGGCTGACTTCCTGTAAAGGTGCATCGAGCAACGCAGTCAAATGACCAAAATGCTGAATCAGCAAACGCGCCAGATCAACTGCCGAATGTTGCTGGGAACCGGAGCGTAGAAAAATAGCCAGTAGCTCGGCATCGGACAGACTTTCTGCGCCATATTGAATTAAGCGTTCTCGCGGCCGTTCTTGTTCCGGCCAGTTTTTAATAGAAAATTGCATAGTTATTAGACTTATTTATTATGAATTATCAGTTTTCCCGCAAGCTGATCTCTTGGGGATGCGATTATTTAATGCTATTGTGAGCCCCACTGCAACAGCAAGGTAATCTGTTCGTGAGCTTTGATCTAAGTGTAATTCCTCATAAAAATATCATTTTGGCCGTCACTGGCGGTATTGCTGCCTATAAAAGTGCAATTCTGGTCCGCCGTCTAAAAGATGCCGGATTTGATGTGCGGGTCGTCATGACTCACGGTGCACAGGCTTTTATTACACCTTTAACCTTTCAAGCCTTATCGGGCAATCCCGTACATACCGAATTGCTGGATACTGAAGCAGAAGCCGGCATGGGCCATATCGAGCTGGCACGTTGGGCAGATCTGTTGCTGGTAGCGCCGGCCAGCTGTGATACCTTGGCAAAATTTGCCGCAGGTCTGGCTGATGATCTCTTAAGTACTTTATATCTGGCGACGAAAGCACCCGTCTGGGTGGCGCCTGCCATGAACCAGCAAATGTGGGCGGCGAAAGCAACGCAGCGCAATCTTGCGACACTGATCGAAGATGGTGTGCATGTGATCATGCCGGACGCGGGATCACAGGCTTGTGGTGATGTAGGTTTGGGCCGGATGCCTGAGCCGGAAGATTTAGCCCGACAGGTGACTGAATATTTTCACAAAGCTCAACGTGCGATTGCGGAAAAATTTGGCCTGCTTGCGGGTAAACAAGTCACGATTACCGCAGGCCCGACCCGCGAAGCGATTGATCCGGTGCGTTATATTTCCAATCACAGTACCGGGAAAATGGGCTTTGCACTTGCTGCAGCCTGTTATGCAGCCGGAGCCAATGTGACCCTGATTGCAGGGCCGGTCAGTCTGGACACTCCAAATGGCGTGAAACGTAAGAATGTTTCTTCTGCCGTGCAAATGCTGAATGAAAGCATGCAAATGCTGGAAAATGGTTGCGATATCTTTATTGCGACAGCTGCAGTAGCCGATTATCGTGTGGCAGAAGTAGCCGAGCATAAAATCAAGAAAGCCGGTGATGAACTGAATGTCGCCTTGGTGAAAAATCCGGATATTGTCGCCACCATTGCCCAGCAGGAAAAACGTCCATTTATGGTTGGCTTTGCTGCAGAAACCCGCAATATTGAAGAATATGCTGCCGGAAAGCTGGTCGCGAAAAAGCTGGATATGATTGCCTGCAATGATGTATCACGTGCAGATATCGGATTTGCTTCGGATGAAAATGCCATGACAGTATTCTTTGCCGAGCATTATCAGCTAGACAAACGTGATCTGGAAAAAGCCTCCAAGCAGGAGATTGCCCAGCAGTTGATCGAAGCTATTCATGATGCCCTGCATCGTGATCCATCTAGTGATGATGATTTTTAAAACGATCTGTATCGAAAAACCCTGAATTCATCAGGGTTTTTTATGGCTAATTTTTTATCATTAATTCAAAAAAACTATAGAAACCATAAATATTTAATCTTAATCGAAGCGCTGTTTGTTTATTGTTTTTGCAAAAAAGCATAAAATGGATCACAGAATAAGCAAAGATAAAAATACTGCATATATCAGCTATAAGCAGGAAGTGGAAAGAAAAAAGAGGGGGCGCTATGAAAAAAATCATGATGTTATGGATGGTTGCCTGTCTGGCTGGATGCAGTTATTTTGTCTCGATGGATGAACTGGCCAGAAATATTCAAACGCAGATGCAACGTGAATTTAATTCCAATCGAGATTATCAACACTATCGTTTTACCGTGAAAAAGGTCAAAATTGTCCAGCGTCAGGGGAATGAGTTTCAGGCCATTTCTCATCTGAATTATCAGGGCGAGGAATATCCCATTCATGTAAAAGTCTTTAAGGTGGATGGGGGGTATAGTTGGTCGATTGAAGATGATGCTTTTGCTTTTATTGATGAAATTGAAATTGAAAAATATCGTCAGCAACTGGATCGAGAATTACAGCAACTGGCCTCAGCCTTGGATGATCTAGAACCTGTAGATGAACCGAACCAGAATGTCTCCGGCTCTCTGATTACACCAGTGGCTGAACCCGCATTACAAGATGTTTCTTATCAAGAAGAGCCGATTCCGGTGGGTAATATTACGGCGTATACGCAATAACTCATGCGCAATCTCTATAAAAAAGCACCGATGATCGGTGCTTTTTGTGTTTAGGATTCAACTTGTTGATGTTCTCGAACATAATCTTCGGTACGCTGCATCGCTTCCTGAATATTAAAGAGTGCAGTTTCTACATCTTTCAAGGTTTTGGCATTACCACCGCTTAAAGCCTGACGCCATTTACGTGCACCCGGCAAGTTCTGGAATAGTCCCAAAATATGACGGGTAATAATGGATAAAGGTGCACCTTCGGCGATGCGATGAGCAATATAAGGTAGCATCTGTTGCATGATGTCAAAACGGTCTGGTGCATCCAGATTCCACAGTTGGCCCAGTTCAGCCAGTAAGTAAGGATTATGATAGGCTTCGCGGCCAATCATCACCCCATCCACATGTTTGAGATGTTC
Source organism: Acinetobacter sp. 129952 (assembly GCF_056642055.1). Next base: position 16,811 of record NZ_JBWVSU010000013.1, read on the forward strand.
CAGCGTTTCGGCATGGGTTTTAATTCCGCCGTTGATCTCGATCAGCAGATCAGGACGCTCCTGTTTTAAACGATAGACATCTTCATAACGTAGGGGTGGCACGTCGCGGTTTTCTTTAGGTGATAGACCTTTTAATAAGGCAATCCGCGCATGCACGATAAAATTATTGCAGCCAGTTTTGGCCACGGTGTCGACAAAATGCAGCATCTCTTCATAAGAGTGCATATCATCAATTCCGATCCGGTGTTTTACGGTTACTGGAATATCCACCACGTGACGCATTTCAGCAATACACTCTGCGACTAGATCAGGCTCCGCCATCAGACAGGCACCAATTTTATTATTTTGTACCCGGTCACTTGGGCAACCTACATTTAAATTGACTTCGTTATAGCCCCAGTCCTGCGCCATCTTGGTACAAGTGGCGAGATCTTTTGGATTCGAGCCGCCGAGTTGCAACACGATTGGCTGTTCTTGCGTATTAAAGTCCAAATGACGTTTGGCATCACCGTAAATGATTGCACCCGTAGTAACCATTTCGGTGTACATAATCACATTCGGGTTAAACAGACGCGCAAAGAAACGATAGTCTTTGGTGGTCCAATCCATCATAGGTGCGACGGAAATCCTTTTAACCATTTGATTTGATTCATCTTTTTGATTTAAAAAAAGATTTTCAGAAGCACTCATTTCACTTAAGACCTTGATATAGATGATTATTTAATCATATTGGTGCATATTCTCGCATTTGGTGCACCATATTTGCACCTTGAGAGTATGTTTAGGAGAGGGTGCAAATTTATATGAATAAGCTTATCAAAGCAATTTTTGATTTAAGAGTTGTAAGTAATATTCTCATTATTAAAGTAAAAAAATAGTCTAAAGATATGTATCTCTTTAGACTAGATTACATACTAATTTTGATCAATTTGTATTTTAAGAGAATTCTTTAAATTGAGTTTTGATCCATAATTTCTAAAATTTTGTGAGCTTTCCATGCATAACCAATATTGAGATATTGTTTATCAGGATTGCGTCTAAAAGTTGATGAATTAACACCAGCTAATATAATTCTAGCATTCACTCTTGCGTTACCTTCAGTATCACAGTAGGTTTCAAAATTTTCGTTTACAACACAAATTGGACTTCCGCTAGAGCCCTCAAAAATACTTGCATCAAGTAAAAATGCTTCATTCCCCTCAAAATCTACATAGAGAGGTGTAGCTAAATATCCACTCCGAGCAATAGGTAAATTATTCAATGTATCTTTAAATGCATTTGGATAACCTACAAAAAAAACCTTTTCCATAGCTATTACGTTTGAGATTTCCTCTTTAGACTGAATCATATCTGTTGATAGATAACGTGCAAAAATGAAATCTCCTTGTTCATAAATTTTTGCCATAACATCTGTCAAATTGAAAACAGCTAAATCAACATTTTCATCGTTATGAAATTTCCACCCATTAGCCCACTCTTCATCAGAAAATGAATAAATGAAATCACCTATACGATTTTCACCTTTTAAGTTGTCGGCTCTGTGAAATTGAATCCTACACTTAGTCTTATTTTGGACAACATGCTTGTTTGTAACTAAATAAATTCTGGAAAGATCACCAAATTTTTTGGAAAGAAAAAATGCTGTACCGGCAGTATTATCACCTAAGCATTCGATCATAACTGTTGAGTAATATAGTTGATCTTTAATAGAGTTAAATTTCATATTTTTCCCATGTAATCATTTGAATTTATTTAATTAAATTGTTTGGTTGAATCAAAGATCATATCAGATATTGGTGGTTAATTAAGCATCTTTTTTTTATCGTTTTTTTGCACCATGGCTTTCTTGTTTTTATCTAAGTTTTTGAAAATAATTATTTATTTTTTAATGTCATCCCGTCCATCATCGGCGCAACACTGATTCGTGGTTGAAGTTTATTTTCAATGGTGGTCAGATCAGTCATTCAAAATCACGCCTTAACGAAATGGAAGAAAGAAGAAGCAATTCATGCGATCACTCAGCTATTGGTTTTTGGCTTAAACTGGATCGGCTGACGTCGCAAAAAGAGGGCGTAATACTAGCATAAAATCAGAAAAACTACTCGGCGAACTTGAGCTAGCCCGGTAAATCCAGGGAATGAAACAAGAAATAAAATTGGAATTCCCAGTCAGGTTGGAATGGTATATTTTGATAGGAGAAAGATGAAGATAAAAATTTTAGAAATAAGGAGAATAATCATGTTGTTATTGGAGGAAATTTATAAAAGCCATAAAGCACAAAATTCGGCACATTTTAATTTAAGAATTCATCGGGGCTTAGGCTGGTTTAAAAAATCGCTAGATCTGGATCAGGATCTGGATTTTAAGTTTATCAGCCTGTGGATCAGCTTTCAGGCGATTTATGCAGATGAGAGTGATCTGGTTCAAGATCAAAGCAAGCTGCAGCAGTTTTTGGAAACACTCTGCCAAAAGGATCTGGATCAGAAAATTAATCATATTCTTTGGGAAAAATACAGCCAGCCGATCTGCTCACTCTTGGCCAATCCCTATGTGGAACAAAGCTTTTGGGATTATCGTCATCAGAAAATTAGCCTGGAAAGCTGTCAGGTTGACTTGGAAACACAGAAACAGAATATAGAGAATGCTTTAAAAGAACGAAATTCTGTTGAAATTTTAGCTGGAATATTTCAGCGTTTATCTACCTTGCACCATCAGATAATGCAGGGTGGCGCCACGTATCACAGCTCGCTGAATTATAAATCATTAGAGGAAAGCTGCCGGATTCTGGCAGCCTTATTGCCGATTTTTATCTGTATTTTATTGGAAAATTCACAAACTCTTGATCTGAATAAGCCTTATTATCCGGCGGCGCAAGTCAGCTAAATATAGTCAAAATACTTATGCAGTTGTCCGGGCCTGATACCATTGATCCAGCAGGGCAAATAAGGTAGCACACAAAGCTAGCCCAAGTCCTGCCAGACAGGTCATGCTCCAGCCACCGTGATGCCAGGCATAAACCCCTAAGGCTGAACCACAGGCACCGCCAATAAAATACAAGGTCATATACAGTGAATTGACCCGTGATTTGGCATCCGGGCGCAGGCGGAAAATTACGTTCTGGTTACAGCTGTGCGTAATTGCGAGCCCAAGATTTATCAGTCCATAACCCAGAATATAACTGAGCAAAGATACTGCACCAAAATATAAAAACAGCCAGCTTCCTATCAGGATAGAGCAGCCGATCCAGCTCAGTGTTTTGATATGGCCACGATCGGCCCATTTACCAATGAACTGTGTAGAAAGTGCGCCAAATACACCCACCAGCGTGACCAGTCCGACCATGACATCAGAAAGCTGAAAAGGTTCCTGCGTCAACAGTAGAGCTATGGTGGAGAACAACATACTCATGGCAGCAAAAGCACAGGCGCCTGTAAGTGAACGCAAAACCAGTCGTGGTTCCTGCTTGAGTAATATCCCCATAGATTTAAAAATCGCTGTATAGCTGATTCTCAGACGTGGCAGGCTCGGTAGTTTTCCTCTCAAATAAAAACTTAAGGCCAACATGCTTATGCCACTGAGGATATAAATCATTTTCCAGTGAAACAGGTCGGAAAGTAATCCGGCAATACTGGTCGAAAGTAGAATGCCAACCAGTAATCCGCTCATCAGGAAGCCCACCACTTCTCCAGTTTTTTCCGGTTTGACCGCCATGGTGGCCAAGGGAATCAGAATCTGTGCAGCTACGGAAAACAGTCCGGCAATGATAGTGCCGACCCAGAGCATTGGCAGATTCACTGCACTGGCACAAATAAATAAACCTGCTGCTGCACCCAGCATGAGGAAAGGGATCAGTTTGGTTTTATTCAGCATGTCCCCTAAAGGCACAATAAAAAGCAGGCCCAGGGCATAAGAGATTTGAGCAAAAGTGACAGTAAGCGCCACTTGTGATTCAGGTACCTGATAATACTGCTGAATCGATGAAATCAGCGGCTGGCAATAATAGTTAGCGCCGGCACATAAACCGCATGCAATCGCCATCAGCCATAATAAGGGCTTATTTTGACTAATATCGAGAGGCGTGTGCATAGGGCTAACCTTGTATTCAGACCGGAAGAATTGAAATGAGGAATAAGAATAATGTTCAAATTTAGGGCACTATAGGCCAGAAGTTCTCGCTTTAAAAGTAGAGAAATATTGCCAGCATTGAAAATTGTCAGAACTCAGGCAGCTTAAAGAAAGAAGTGCAATTTTAAATAGAAAATATGAGTGAATGTTTGCAGAATTTTTTATCTTTTGATAATGGGGTTGCTGCATTAAAGCGCAGCTTGATCTAGAAACAATAAAAAAGGAGCACCGAGGCCAAAAAAGTGGAATATTTACTCTATTTTGTTGCGCAAATTTGGTGCGAAAATGGGATTTTCCATTTTTAATCCAGTTCAGAACATTAATATAATAAATAGTCCTCCAGGTTTTTTTCTACCCTTTATCTGGCTGTGTGAACCTTGAGTCTTATAAAATTTTAACGATTATTTTTTTGTCAGATGTATCAATTCTGTCTGATGAAGATCTGCTCAAAACAAATTCTATCATTTCATAAAATAAGATTTTAACATCTAAAACCAGTGTTCTTGCGTGAGTGCTAAATTTGTCAAAAAAGTCAAAACAAAAGAAACGGTACAGCTAAAGTGCCGCTATCTATAGGGACTAGAGAAATTAAAAATCTACTTCTGAATCAAGAAATACAGCAATCATTGTCAGAATCATCAATGTAACAAAATAAATCAGAAATCTGCGCTTATTTACACCAGAAAAATCTGGATATTTCATTCAGCAGAATGAATATCGTTTATAAAAGCATCGAATATGAATAGCCATTGAATTAAATAAATGTGCTATCACAGCATCATTTTTATGAATCATCAGTTCAAAATATAGGTATTTATTAAATAAATAGTAGGTGGTAATTTCAAACAGTTTGATTAGAATCCAAAAATTCAACAAGAACACATCCTGAGGGGAAGCATCGTTTACACGATGTTTACTTAAGAAAAATTAGCTTGAGGAACGCTCATGCAGATCGGAATTCCAGCCGAAACTGTTGTCGGTGAAAATCGCGTCGCTGCGACGCCAGAGACAGTAAAGAAATTGATCAGCGCAGGACATAGCGTGATTATCGAACGTGGTGCAGGTGTTAAAGCTGCCTATATCGATAGTGCCTATGAACAAGTTGGTGCCAAAATTACGGATGATGCCTACACCGGCAGTCAGTTGATTTTAAAAGTTCGTGCACCGAAAGGTGAGGAAATTCAAAAACTCAACCCGAACACCACTATCGTGGCAATGTTTGATCCTTACCGTAATACTGAGCTTGACCAATTCGCGGCACAAAACGTGTCTGCATTTGCATTGGAACTTTTGCCACGAACCTTGTCTCGTGCGCAGAATATGGATGTCTTGTCTTCTCAAGCCAACCTTGCAGGTTACAAGTCGGTGCTTTTGGCTGCGGCTGAATACCAGCGCATGTTCCCGATGCTGATGACTGCTGCGGGTACGGTTAAACCGGCTCGTGTGGTGATCATGGGGGTCGGTGTAGCGGGTCTGCAAGCGATTGCAACAGCAAAACGTTTAGGTGCCATCGTTGAAGCCACGGACTTGCGTCCAACTGCCAAAGATCAGGTTGAATCTTTAGGTGGTAAATGGCTAGACGTACCGATGTCTGCTGAAGAGCAGCAAAAAGCGGCTGATGCTGCCAAAAATGGTTATGGCTGGATGCCGGGTGAAGAATACATCCGCGATCAGGCTGCAATTGTTGATAAAGCGGTATCAAATGCTGACATCGTGATTACCACAGCGCTTTTACCGGGTCGTGATGCACCGCGTTTAATCCGTGCTGAAACAGTTGCGAAAATGAAACCGGGTTCAGTGATTCTGGACATGGCAGTAGAATCTGGCGGCAACGTCGAAGGTTCGAAATGCGGTGAAACAGTCCATACCGACAATGGCGTCAAAATTCTCGGCATTCCAAATATTCCGTCGACTGTATCAACTGAAGCCTCTGCTTTATACGCTCGTAACGTATTTAACTTCGTTGAAACACTATTTGATGCGGATAAGAATTTTGTCCTGAATCCAGAAGAAGAAATTCAAAAAGCCCTACTTGTCACTCATGGCGGCCAAGTGCTGCTGAAACGTGGTTAAGGAGAAGACTCATGGTTGAAACAATTACGATTTTTGTCCTTGCCATTTTCGTAGGTTACTACGTGGTGTGGGGGGTAACACCAGCATTACATACGCCGTTGATGGCGGTGACCAATGCTTTGTCATCGATCATTATTGTCGGTGCAATGATTCAGACCGTTGGCCTGCCGGTGATTGGCGTTGAAGGTAGCGTGGATTTCCAGACCATTAACGTGGTGAGCGTACTTGGCGCGATTGCAGTATTCCTGGCGAGCATTAATATTTTCGGTGGCTTTGCAGTGACTGCACGTATGCTGGAAATGTTTAAACCTAAGCAAAAGAAAAAAGAGGGTTAATCCATGGAAATGATTCGAGAATATGCGGATTGGTTCTACCTGATTGGTGCCGTTCTTTTTATCCTGACGCTACGTGGTTTATCAGGTCCTAAAACTGCGATTGCCGGTAACCGTTACGGGATGATCGCGATGGCCATTGCGGTCGTGACTACCTTCTTTGTAGCTGAGAATCCGGTGGTCTGGATGATCATGGGCGCAATGGTGCTGGGTGCAATCGTGGGGATTGCCCGTGCACGTACAGTTCCAATGACCCAGATGCCTGAAACTGTAGCATTGATGCACTCATTGGTAGGTCTGGCTGCGGTCCTGATTGCTGTCGCTGCCATTATTCACAACAACAAACTGATTGAACTAGGTCCAGACCTGTTGGCTGCCAATGGTGTCAATTTTCATGAAATGAGTCGTGTTCATTTATTTGAACTGTTTGTGGGCTGTTTCGTGGGTGCGATTACCTTTACCGCCTCAGTCTTTGCTTACGGCAAACTGGCTGCTAAGAAATGGGCGAAAACCATTTCAGGTGCGTGGGTGAAACCGGTTCAGGCAATCATCTTTATTGCAATGTTAGGTTTTGGTGTTCACTTCTTCCTGACTGGCAATATGACATCGTTCTGGGCGATGACAGGCCTTGCGCTGGCATTCGGCTGGGTATGGATTGCACCAGTCGGTGGTGGGGATATGCCAGTGGTGGTATCTCTACTCAATTCATTCTCGGGTTGGGCGGCAGCTGGTATTGGTTTTACCCTAGAAAACAACATGTTGATCGTTGCGGGTTCGCTGGTGGGTTCTTCAGGTGCCATTCTGTCTTACATCATGTGTAAAGCGATGAACCGTTCAATCATCAACGTTTTGTTTGGTGGTGCGATGGGCGGTGCAGCTGCGCCGACAGCAGGAGCAGGTGAACAGGTTCAACGTAATCACCGTTCTGGCTCGGCAGATGATGCAGGCTTCCTGATGTCAAATGCAGACAGCGTGGTGATTGTACCGGGTTATGGTATGGCGCAAGGCCGTGCACAGAATGCGGTAAAAGAATTGGCTAACTTGCTGAAAGAGCAGGGCGTAACGGTTCGTTTCGCGATTCACCCTGTAGCAGGTCGTATGCCGGGTCATATGAACGTACTCCTTGCTGAAGCGGACGTACCGTATGAAGACATTCTGGAAATGGATGAGATCAACTCGGACTTCCCGGCAACAGATGTGGTGCTGGTCATTGGTGCGAACGACGTTGTGAACCCTGCGGCGAAAGATGATCCAACCTCGCCAATTTATGGCATGCCGATTCTGGAAGCGCATAAGGCACGTACGATTATGGTGATCAAGCGTTCTATGGCAACCGGTTATGCAGGTCTGGACAATGACTTGTTCTATAATGACAAGACCATGATGATCTTCGGTGATGCCAAGAAAGTGGTGGAGGATATGACCAAAGCCATTAATGGTACGGGTCACTAATTCAAAATCTCCCCTAACCCCTCTTTAATAAAGAGGGGAACTTCCAAAATCAAATTGGTTAGTCAGGTAAGTCCTCCTTTTTTAAAGGGGGACTTTTTTGATAAAGGCTCCCTCCTTTGAAAAAGGAGGGTCGGGGAGGATTAAATAAAAAACCACCTTCGGGTTAATGCTGATCAGTTAAGAAATTTAGAAATAGACTCTTTAACTTTTCAGTCGTTCACGACAGAGTCTTAACTTTTTAAATCAAATATTTGCAATATCATTTGTTACTTTGGTTCCGCCCAAAGTAACCAAAAGCATTTGTCATCCGCAAAACTCGTCAGCCACCATCCACTAGCAAATTTGTCGCAGAAACAATCATTTTTTAATGTAGTCCTGCCTCAGACAGTTGCGGATGACTTTTCCAGCTATCATATATAATCATGAATTTAAAAAGAAAATTCCAGTCAATTGCTTAACTGACTGGCATTAACCTTCGGGTGGTTTTTTATTTCGCATTCTTTTTATACGCACATAAAAAAAGCGACCTACACAGGTCGCTTTTTTGAATATTCGGTTTTTACGCTACAGAGTCAGTAGTATCTGTAGGATTGCGCCATAAGCTTTCTAGGTCATAGAATTTACGCGCTGTTGGAAGCATACAATGAACCACAACATAACCAAGGTCGATGAGGATCCATTCAGCATCACGTTCGCCTTCAATACCAAGAGGGCGGAAGCCAGCTTTACGTGCTTCTTCAGCAACGTTATTGGCCAATGATTTGATGTGACGTGTCGATGTACCGCTTGCAATGACCATAGCATCAGCCACATTACTGATACCGCTGACATCAAGCTCAACAATTTCTTTTGCTTTTACATCTTCAAGTGCAGCATGTACGACTTTTAAGCAGTCCTGTACAGCTTGAGAATTTGAATTCATAGTAAGATCGTGAGAATTAGAAGCGCTGGGCGATGGTTCTAAATTCATGGGGAGTGTAATTTCCTAACAATTATGCATGGTCTAATATAGCGGTTTTAGTCCTGAATTTCAAATGAAGCCGCAGTCCACTCAGTCATGCTCCGGAAAGAACTCAGCTTTCCAGTCAAAGGAATCGTTGGAATGTCCGCTGGGTTTATACTCGGCAGCGACATAACCTTGATATTGACTATGTTTTAACCACTGAAATATATCATGATATCGAATTGAGCCCGTATTGGGTTGATGTCGTCCCGGACAATCCGCAAACTGGATATGACCAATCGAGGCAATATTTTCTTGCAAAGTTTCCAGGACATCTTCGCCCATCATTGCCATGTGGTAACAGTCATACTGCATTTTTAAGGCCGGATGATGTACCGCTTCCAGCATTTCCTGGGCTTGGGCAACATTTTGAATCAAAAAACGTGGCATATCGGTGCCATTGATCATTTCGAAGACCGGTTCAATTTGATGCTCAAGCAGCATTGAACAGGCCATTTTTAGGTTACTCGCCAGCGTATTCAGGCAGGGTAAAAGATCACAATCCCTAGGCTGTTTTCCTGCCAGAATGTTCACCCGAGGTACATTCAATGCGGTAGCATACTGGATGGCCTGCTCAACCGCATGACGAAACTCGATTTCCTGTCCTGGAATGCCAGCCAGACCATGACCGCCCTGCATTAAATCACCTGCCGGCACATTAATCAGGCACAAGTTTAGCTGATGGGTGCTGAGCTGGTTTTGAATCTGGCCAATCGTAAGTTCATAAGGAAACTGGATTTCCACATGATTAAAGCCCTGTGCACGAGCCAGCGCGAAACGTTCGATCAGCGGCACTTCGGTAAAAATCATCGACAGGTTGACGGCAAGTTTAATCATGTCTTTCTCTTCAATATTCAAGGCCGCATCAATCAAGCGTTATGAATGTTTTAGTTGCTGGATTACAGTAGCCAGATCTGCTTCGGCAAAGCCTTGGGCTTGATGAGCATGTAACTGCGTTAAAGCTTGAGTCGCCACCGGAACATCCAGGTCAAAGCTTTGTGCCAGTTGCACGGCATTATTCAGATCCTTGGATAAGGTCTGTACTTTCCATTGCACCGGTTCAAAAGTTTGCGTGGCCATACGCGGTGCCAGAATCTGAAAAGGCTTGGAGTCAGCAAAACCACCCGCCAGCGCAGGCGCCAGTAAACGTGTATCCACCCCGGCAAGTCCAGCAAGGGCGACCGCTTCTGCGATCAAGGTGCTATTGGCAGCCACAATCAGCTGATTACAGATTTTAGTCGCCTGACCGGTACCCGTATCACCCATGCGGGTCACGCGTTGTGAAAGTACTGCATAGATCGGATTAAGATTTTCAATAGTCGCGGCATTACCACCGGCAAAAATCACCAGACTGCCTTGTTCAGCTCCGGCGGTACCGCCTGAAACTGGAGAGTCAATCCAGATTACTTTCTTGGCCTGTGCTTGCGCGGCAAGTGCTTGAGTTTGCTGTACCGAAAGACTGGAAAAATCCACAATCACTTGCTCCGCAACCAAATACGGTTCGATCTGAGCAAAAACAGATTGCACTGCCTGATCATCTGCCAGGCAGGTCAGAATCACCGGGTAATCTGTAATCTTATCCAAAGATAGCGTAGTTGCACCTAGATCCAGCAAGGGCTCACAGGCAGATGGTGTACGGTTCCAGACTGCCACCTGAAAACCTGCTTGAAGCAGACGTGTGGCCATGCGAGTGCCCATCAGCCCTATACCTAAAAAGGCAATTTTAGTATCGCGATTCAACTGCATGCTTTGGTTTATTCCTTTCCTAGATTCAGACTGGGTTTATTTGTATTGGCGCGGTACAAACTGAACCTCTGGGTTTTTGTCCTTTTTACGGGCCAATTGACTGTTTTTACCCAGTAATAATTTCAGCTGCCATATTTTTTCCATACGCAGGGATTTATTCGGACGATGCTGCATGGCATCCAGTACAAATTTAGAAGCCATCAGGGCATCTGGAGAACGTTGCAGCATTTCTTCAGCCAAGGCTTGTGCTCTCGCCAATGGCTGTTCATCGACATGGGTGATCAGACCGATTTCTTTGGCATATTCGCCCTCAAAAATCCGGGCAGTCAAAGTCAGCTCTTTTGCCAGATCAATACCAATCAGGCCTTTCAGTGAGCGGCTGAGTCCCATGTCTGGTACCAGTCCCCAACGGGTTTCCATAATTGACATTTTGGTCTCAGGATGGGCAATGCGGATATCTGCGGCCAGAGCAAGCTGCATGCCGGCACCAAAACAGAAGCCTTCCATCGCTGCAATCACCGGGACTGGCAATTCCTGCCAGACCAGAAATGCTTTTTGAAACAGGCTTTGACCCGGACGAATCAGCTCCCAGGCAGCATAAGCACGATTTTTAGGATTATTTAAATCGGCCAGATCAATACCGGCACTAAAGACTTGAGCTTCACCCGTTAAAATCACACAACGGATGCTTTTATCTTTTTTGATTTTTTGTGCAGTCGCGACCAGTTCGCGCAGCAGGGCAAAGCTCATGGCATTGCGTTTATCCGGACGATTCAGTGTGACAGTGGCAATGCCGTTATTTTTTTCCAAGCGCACGAGTGACATGGCATTCTTCCTTATTTTTCCTGGCTTGAGCATAGCATGCAGCCTTTGGGCTTGCATGACAGCCCAGTCACACTTGAGTAAGTTAAGGACTGAGCAGCTTCAAAGCTTTAATTTAAATGTTGCTTCAAAATTTGCTGGGCAGCCTGTTCAACCTGTTCAACCACGGCTTTGAGTTCATCAAAATATTTCAGCACGTCCTGGACAAAGCTTTCATCGGCTTTACGGCGTTCTTTACGCAAGGTTGAAACGAACTGTTCAAAGCCACCCGTGACTTTCTGCAAAGTCGGTGCGCCGACATAGCGGGTCGCGCCATATAGACGATGCAGCACATGTTCAAGTTGTGGAAAATCTTCCAGTTCAATCAGTTGCTGCATTTCATCGAGTTCATCCGCAAAGCTGTCCACCAGCATGCGTAACAGGTCCACCGCCAGGTCTTCCTTATTGGCTGCCAGTTGCAGGCTTTGCTGCCAGTCCAGAATATTTGGATCCAGTGCATCAATCACATTGGCACGTTCCAGTACCGGAATCCGTTTAAAATGCTCGGTGGTCCAGTGCGTCAAAATTTGGATAATCTGCTCAATCTGGATCGGCTTGGTGACATAATCATCCATGCCGTTTTGAAGCAGTTTATGTTTTTCATCAGAAAGCGCATGCGCTGTCAGGGCAATAATCGGCAGGCGGCTATGATTTTCAAAAGTCGATTCCAGCGAGCGAATAGCACGGGTGGTATCGATCCCGGACATGACTGGCATCTGGATATCCATAAAGACCAGATCAAACGCCGGCTGTTCCTGTTCATAACGGCGCTGAATAATATCGATCGCTTCCTGTCCGCTGAGGGCTTTGGTCGTGGTGACATTCAGTTCGCCCAGAAGGGCTTCCAGAACAATCAGGTTCGGCAAATGATCATCCACGGCCAGAATATGCAGGCCTTGACCATTAAATTCTTCATGCTGTTCCTGATCGAAGACCGGCTGATTGCCGAGTAACTGAATCAGCGCGCTGCGGCTAAGTGGCTGATGCAGGGCACGGGCACGATGGTCATTGAGCATGCTTGGATCCAGTTGCATCTGATAACCATAGACAGCCAGATGACCCTGATAACGTGAACGGATTTCGCGTAACAAGACTTCACTGTCACCACTATGATCGACGATCAGCCAGGTATTTTCGCTATTCTGTAAATGATTCAGACGGCTAAACAGATCCAGAATTGATGCACATTCAATATGTTTAACCTGATAATTTTCCAGATAATGCCGCAGCACATTCGCAGTTGCCGGATGTGCAAGATAAGACACCACGGTCAATTCGCTAAAATCTGGATGCTCAATCACGGTATCTTCATCGACCAGGAACTGGGCAGTAAACCAGAAAGTAGAGCCTTTTTCGGTTGGAGCACGTTCCTGATTGTCTTCAAAACCAATCTGGCCATGCATCAGGCTGACCAGCTGTTTGGAAATTGCCAGACCAAGACCGGTACCGCCAAACTGACGGGTCACCGAGGTATCACCCTGCGAGAAGGACTCAAACAGCTTTTTACGGTCGGTACCACTCAGGCCAATGCCGCTATCCTGTACACTAAAATGCAGCACACACTGATCCATTCCATCATGTTCCATGCGTGCCCGGACAATGATTTCTCCATCCGGAGTGAATTTGATCGCATTGGAAATCAGGTTGGTCAGAATCTGTTTAAATCGTAGCGCATCACCAATAATGTGTTTTGGCACACCATCTGCATAATAGAAGGCCATATCAATATGTTTTTGTGCTGCCAGAGGTGACAACATGTCCATCACATCAAAAATCGCTTCTTCCAGATCAAAAGGTGCCGTTTCCAGTTCCAGTTTGCCGGCATCAATTTTGGAAAAATCCAGAACATCATTGATCAGTGCCAGCAAATGCGCCGAAGACTTACGAATGGTCTGCAAATACAGGCTCTGCTCGTTGCTGAGATTGCCCTGACGTAACAACAGATGAATAAAACCATCAATACTGTTCAGCGGGGTGCGCAATTCATGGGAAATATTGGCCAGAAACACCGACTTGGCCTGGTTGGCCGAGATCGCCTGGTCGCGTGCCTGACGATAGGTAATATTCTGGACTTCTAAAGTGTCGAGGGTGCGGCGTAAATCGTCTTCGGTCTGTTCGGTATGTTCACGCAGTTCCAGAAAGCTGAAATGCAAACGTTTCACCACATTGGCGATATCACGTTGCAATAAACGCAGCTCGCCGGTGCTGTTAATCACCATATGCTGGCCGAGGGTATCGGCATTCAGGCGTTGCAATTGCATGCGAATCTCATACATTGGGGCGATCCAGCGCCGTGAGTAGAAATTCAAGCAAAGTAATAACAATAATAAGGTCAGTAATCCGGTCGCAATCAGTACGATTAGTACCCGGTAACGGGCAATTGCTAGCGGCTGGTTATCCAGTTCGATCGCCAGCCAGCCGGTAGAAAAAGTGTTTTCATTCACTTTAATGGCATAGATATGATTATCTTGATGCAGAATCGGACCAACAAAATTGCCGCTTTTCTCAAATTCTGGCCAAGGCGCCTGTTCCTGAAAACCAATGCCCAAACGGTTCTTGCCATTTTCATCCAGAACTGCTGCCCGAACCAGATGCTTTTCATTCAGCATGTTCTGCATGGCGTTGTGAGCCTGGTCATATTGCCATGGATACAGATTCAAGATATCCAGTGCATATTCTGAGGTGCCTTGAAAACGGGTGAGAATCGCAATGGCCATCTGCTTCTGCTGGGCACGTGCGGCATTCGAGGTCTCAGTCAACACCAGCATGGCACCGACACAGGCCAAAATGGTAATCGGCACAAAAATCAGCGCAATCAGCTGTCCATAGGCATGATTTAAGTGTAGGCGTTTAAACAGCTTTTTGTTGATCGTTGACATGATTTAAGCAGTATTTTCTTTATGCCTGGCATATTAGCATGCTTTAAATCGACAGTTAAAATTTAAGCATAATTTTTATAAAGCTTCGGATTAGCAGTTAAAAATACAAGAGATTTCAGTTAATTTTGCTCAGGTACAGCAAGACTAAGACGCACGAAATTTCAATCTGTAAAAGTGCCAGACTGAAATAGTATTTTCATCTTCATTAGCGAGCTGCTTCACCTGGCTAAATTATCGGGAAATGTAGTTTATGGCTTGATAGTGTGTGAGTTTTAGTGAGTTTTCTGAAAAAGCCTTGCTAAATGGGTGCAGGGAAAAGCATTTTTTCATACAATAGCCGCACCTCGATATAGGTGCAAATAATGAGTAATACCATCCCTGATTTTCAAGCAGATGAATTTTTGTTAGACCATTATGTAGGCAAAACGCCGCTGGTGCGTTTACAGCGTCTGGCAAGTCACACTCAAGCTACAGTACTCGCGAAACTCGAAGGCAATAACCCAGCAGGTTCGGTCAAAGACCGTCCGGCCTATAATATGATCATGCAGGCCGAGAAGCGTGGGCAGATCAAACCGGGTGACACCCTGATTGAGGCAACGAGCGGAAATACGGGGATTGCATTGGCGATGGTCGCAGCAATGCGTGGCTATAAAATGAAGCTGATCATGCCGAACAATATGAGTCAGGAACGTAAGGACGCGATGCTTGCGTATGGTGCCGAGCTAATTGAAGTAACCAAAGAGCAGGGCATGGAAGGTGCACGTGATCTTGCTGCTCAAATGCAGAATGATGGTGTGGGTCTGGTGCTGAATCAGTTCGGAAATCCGGACAATGTCGAAGCGCATTACCTGACCACGGGTCCAGAAATCTGGCAGCAAACCGGTGGCAAAATTACCCATTTTGTCAGTTCTATGGGTACCACCGGCACCATCATGGGTGTGTCGAAATACCTGAAAGAAATGAATCCTGATATTCAGATCGTCGGTTTACAGCCATCTGATGGTTCAAGCATTGCCGGAATCCGTCGCTGGCCAGAAGAATATCTGCCAACCATTTTCGACCGCAGCCGAGTCGATCGCATTATTGATATTCCACAAATCGAAGCTGAAAAAACCATGCGTAAGCTGGCACAGAAAGAAGGCATTAGTGCCGGAACCTCTTCTGGTGGGGCAGTGTGGGCCTCGATTAAACTGGCGGAAGAACATCCGGATGCAGTGATTGTGTGTATTATCTGTGACCGTGGTGACCGTTACTTGTCTACAGGGTTATTCTCTGTACAAGATCCTGAATAATTATTTGAGCACTGTTTTATGCGCCTGCCTGTTTTAACTTTCGATATTGAAACCCAAACCGATCTCAAATCAGGCGCGCATCTGTTTGGTCTGGACCTGCCCGAAGCAGATCTGGATCAGGCCTTGACCAAATTACGCCGTCAGGATTCAGGCTCGGATTTTCAGCGTTTGCCGCTGCATGAAATCGTCTGTATTTCCGGTTTGTGGATGGATGAGCAGGGCATGAAGCTGTTTTCGTTTAGCCGAGAACAGCATTCTGAAGCAGAAATTTTGAAAAAATTCTTGTCGATTTTTGACAAGCGCCATCCGACTCTAGTGAGTTGGAACGGCTCACAGTTTGATTTACCAGTGATTTTATACCGCGCCATGTATCATGGGCTCTCTGCACCGAGTCTGTTCGATCAGGGCGAAATTGATACGCAAAAGCGTTATAATAACTACCAGAATCGTTACCATCATCGTCATGTTGACCTGATGGATGTGATGGCCATGTTTCATGCCCGTCATTTCCAGAAGCTGGATGATGTTGCACATTTGTTGGGTTATCCAGGCAAGCGCGGTGACGGAGCCTATCGGGTTCCGGAATATGTCCGCAATCAGCAATGGACCGAATTGACGTCTTATTGTGAAGGTGATGTCCTGAATACCTGGTTGGTGTATATCCGCTGGTTGCTGTTAAAAGGCCAGCTGTTACTGCCGGATTATCAGCATTTGCTGCAAAGCACGATTCAATATTTGCAAACTCAACCGCAGCATGCGGACTTTTTATCAGTTTGGCGTGAGACTTCGCAAAGAACTGAATTTACCCAATTTGATTTTCCCATCTCCACACCCTAGGTTTTCATGAAACATCGAGCACAAGCACGTCCTATCCAGCAACCCGAGTACATTTTTCAGGTTGAGTCACTATCGCATGAGGGACGTGGCATCGCTCATTATGGTTCACATCCGGATCATCCGCAGCATAAACATGGCAAGAAAGTCTTTATCCGTTATGCCTTGCCGGGTGAAACCGTGCGTGCCCGCATTACCCGTGAAGTTAAAAAACTCGAAGAAGCCGACAGTCTTGAATTGTTGAGCGACGCTTCCGAGATTCGCGTGAAGCCGGTGTGTCCGCATTTTGGGATCTGTGGTGGCTGTAATATGCAGCATATCGCTGCGGATGCGCAGATTGAACTGAAACAGAATGTGCTGAAATCGCATCTACAGCATTTTGCTGGAATCCAGCCTGATCAATGGCTACCGCCTTTACGTTCACAACGTGAAGATTATCGCCGTAAAGCCCGGATTGGGGTGCGTTATCTACCTTCCAAGGATCAGCTGGTGGTGGGTTTTCGTGAGAATCAGTCCAACAAACTGACACCGATTGATCGCTGTATGATCTTGGATCGCGAGTTTGGCTCGGTTACACGTCTTAAACAATTGCTGCAAGGTCTGAATGGTAAGGCCGACATCGGTCATATAGAATTGGCCATGGGGGATCAGGACATTGCGCTGCTGGTGCGTGAAACTGCAAAATTATCTGCCGATGATGTCAACCAATTGCGCGAATTTACGTTACAGAAAGGCTGGCAACTGTATCTGCAGCCTGCCGGCAAAGAAACGCTTTCGCGAATAGATGATACAGAAGCATCTGCACGCTTACACTATGGTCTTGATGACTTTGATGTGAAATTCGGCTTTAATCCTCTGGACTTTACTCAGGTAAATTCAAGCATCAATCCGCAAATGGTACGATTGGCATGTGATTTGCTACAACTGCAACAGGGTGAACGGGTTCTGGATCTCTTTTGTGGATTAGGAAACTTTTCCTTACCTCTTGCGCGCTGTGTTGGTGCGTCGGGTCAGGTGATTGCGGTCGAGGGAAGTGATGAAATGGTTCGACGTGGTGCGGAAAATGCCAAAAACAATGGTATTGCACAAATATCGTTCTATTCACAAGATTTAACCAAAGATTTCTCGCACCACACTTGGGCAAATCAAGGTTTTGATGCATTATTAATCGACCCGCCACGTGCCGGGGCAGAAGAAGTGATGCATTATATCCCTCAGTTTGGAGCTAAAAGAATCGTTTATGTGTCATGTAATCCTGCGACACTCGCCAGAGATGCAGGACTCTTGGTACAACAGGGCTATCGTCTCACCCAAGCGGGCGTGATGGATATGTTTACACATACTGGACATGTTGAATCAATCGCATTGTTCGAAAAAGAAAATCAAATAAACGATTAAAGAAATGATGTTTTTAAAAGTAGGAGACGGGTATGGTCACAGTACGTGAGCAACTCCCTGGACGACTCAATGAGTTGTCACAGGAGACGACTGTAGAACATGCCGAACAAGCACACCAGGATCTGACTGAATGGTTGGATCGGGTTCGTGGCATATTAGATGGCGCACCTTTAACGCAGCTCGAAGAAGTCGCCCACTTAACATTAGAAAGAGAGCTGCAAAGTACGGTTCAGCACCGCTCCAATACCTTTTATACTGGTATTGAGATGGCGGATATTCTGGCGCATCTGCATGTCGATGAAGATACTTTGTCCGCAGCCATGCTGTATCGTGCTGTTCGTGAAGGCGTCATGCCACTCAGTGAAGTATTGGAACAGTTCGGCGAACAGGTGCATAGCCTGGTCAAAGGTACGCTTGCCATGGGTAAGCTGTCTGAGCTGATCGAAAAAAATAAACGCCTGGAAGATCATTTCAATAATAACCAGCGTGAACATCTGTCTGGCATTTACAAAATGCTGATCTCGGTCACCGAAGATGTACGTGTCGTTCTGGTCAAGCTGGCCGAACGTACCTATGCCTTGCGTGAACTGGCCAATTCCTCGCGTGAGCGTCAGGAACGGGTGGCCCGAGAAATTCTGACCATTTACTCGCCACTGGCACACCGCTTGGGCATTGCTCAGTTGAAGTGGGAGCTGGAAGATCTGGCTTTCCGTTATCTTGCGCCGGAACGTTATAAAGAAATTGCTTCCTTACTGAATGAAAAGCGTCTGGAGCGTGAACAGTATATTCAGTTTGTGATTGATAAATTACGCAATGAATTGGCTGAGCATGGCATCGAAGCTGAAATTAATGGCCGGGTGAAACACATTTATTCGATTTATCGAAAAATGAAAAGCAAGAACCTGAGCTTTGACCAGCTCTATGATATTCGTGCGCTACGGGTACTGGTGAAAAGTGTGCCGGAGTGTTATCACACTTTAGGTATTGTGCATCAGATCTGGCGCCATATTCCGCATCAGTTTGATGATTACATTACCAATCCCAAAGCCAATGGTTATCGTTCTTTACATACTGCGGTGATTGCCGAGAACAAGTCACTTGAAGTGCAGATTCGTACTCATGCAATGCATGACGAAGCTGAACTTGGGGTGTGTTCACACTTTAATTATAAAGAAGGCGCGAAAACCACAGATCGCTCCTTTAACCATCGTCTGCATTCCTTGCGTGCGGTACTTGAGCATTATCAAGAACGTAATGAAAGCAGTGCACATAAAGAATCTGAAGATGAAATAGAGAATTTTGAGCATATTCAAGATTTTGAAGGCTTTGAAAAGATCTATGTGTTTAGCCGTGATGGCGATATCAAAGAGCTGCCGCGTGATTCGACCGTGCTCGACTTTGCGTATCATGTACATACCGAGGTCGGGAACAAGTGCTATGCCGCACGGGTGAATCAGCGCTATGTGCCGCTGACCTACACTCTGAAAACTGGTGAACAGGTTGAAATTCTGACCAAAAAAGACCGGGAACCGAACCGGGACTGGCTGGTTAATTCGCTGGGTTATATCAAGACTGCCCGTGCGCGAGATAAGTTGCGTCACTGGTTCCGTCAACAGGATCGCAGCAAGAACCTGGAAGTCGGCCGTGAAGTACTGAACAAAGAATTGTCACGTCTGGCAATTCATCCGAAATCGATTGATCTGAGTGATTATTGCAACCACTTCAATGTCAAAACCGGTGATGACATTCTGGTGAATCTGGTCAATGGCGATATCAGCTTGCATGCTCTGATTAATCAGGTGAACCGCCATATGCATCTGGATCAGGACGAACCTGAACTGGTGCTAAAACCTGCCTTGAACCCGCGTGCCAGTCATACGCTGTCAGCGCACGGGATTCTGATCGACGGTCTGGATAACGTGGAATTGCATGTCGCGCAATGTTGCCAACCGGTGCATGGTGAGTCAATTGCAGGTTATATCACTCTGAATCGGGGGGTGAGCATTCATAAGGTCGCTTGTCCGGACTATGTGCGTATGATTTCTCAAGAGCCTGAGCGTGCGGTAGAAGCCGATTGGGAAATGCAGCCGACTCGCGGTCAGAGCGTACAGATTGTGGTGGAAGCTTATGATCGACGCGGTTTGCTCAAAGATCTGACGCAAGTGATTTTCTCGGATCAGATCAATATCCGCCAGGTGAATACCATTTCGGAAGCGGATGGTATTGCCAATATGAAGCTGTTGATTGAAGTCAAAGGTTTGGCACAACTTTCCAAGCTATTGGCCCGTCTAGAACAGCAGCCGGGAATTATCAGCGCGCGCCGTCTGGTACAGGGCACTTAATTGCTCTTATGTAAGTTTAAAAAGCCTGCAATTTAATTGAGGGCTTTTTTATTGTAAGGTATTTGAATCACATGCATAAAAAATAGACCAGAAAACCAAGATGAGCGCGACCGAAATATTTGAACGTAGACGAAATAATCTGGCCAAGGTGATTGATCTGCTGATCGAGACGCAGCAATTTAAAACCGGCAAAGAGATCTGTGAGCATTTCGGCTTGTCTGCATCGTATATCGCTCAATTGCTGAATAGCAAACGCCAGATCGGCGAGAAAGCAGCAAGGGAGCTGGAACAACAACTGGGTCTAGATGTGCTCATTCTAGATCAGTCGACTGAACCAAAAGTTGAATTATCTCCAATTCCAGCGCAAGGTGTACTGTTGCAAATGCAGGTGGTGCAACAGCAGGCATTCGCACTTATCTCCTTGGATTCAGCGCTCTCATTCAATCAGGATATTTTTCATCTGCAAGCACAGCATTATGCGATTTGGGTAGCAGGGCCGTATTATTTTCCCAGCTTAAAACCGGGCTGGTGGCTGGTTTGTGACAAACAGGCCGAGTTATCCACTACAGGCATACTCTGTGTGTATCTGCTCAATGGCTTGCAGCTCATTTTGCAACTGGTCAGTGAAACTCAGGATCATTATGAATTTCAAAGTCTGGATGAAAGCAGAAAGGTGGTTTTCCAGAAAACTGATATTGAGAAAATCCATCCAGTCATTTCGATTATTCCCACTGCTACCTATTCAAACGGTAGAAATAATTCAGCCCATCATAAGACGGGCTGAACGATGAACATGAAACAGAACAGATTATGGAATCTGGTTCTCGTCTTCAAATTCTGGTTTCACCTGAACAATAAAGTCCTGACGGTTTAGACCACGCCACAAGGCAAAGGCCGTACCGATATAGATGGACGAATAGGTCCCGACAAAGACACCAACAAACATCGCGATCGAGAACCATTTCAGACCATCGCCGCCCATCAGCATCATGGCAAGCACCACCAGCAATAAGGTCATAGAGGTATGAATGGTACGACGCAGCGTTTCAGTCAGGGCAATGTTAATGATTTCGACCGGTTCTGCACCACGAATCTTACGGAAGTTCTCACGGATACGGTCAGAGACCACGATATTATCGTTCAGTGAGAAACCGATGATTGCAAGGAGTGCTGCAAGTACAGTCAGGTCAAATGGCCACTGCATCATCGCAAAAATCCCGAGGGTAACGACGATATCATGGAACAGTGACAATACTGCACCCATAGCCAGCTTGACCTCAAAGCGGATGGTGACATAGACCAGCATCAGCAGGAGCGCAAGTGCCACAGCACCGCCAGAACGGACATAGAGCTCATTACCGACCTGTCCACCGACGACATCAACCTTCGGTACTTCTGCCGCATTATTTGGCAGTTGAACTGCGGCTGTAACAGCTTTGGTCAGGTCTTCAGCTTCGATATCTTCCTGAACCGGCATACGCACCATCAGGTCACGTTCAGAACCTAAAGTCTGAACCACAGCATCATTAAAGCCTGCCTGGTTCAATGCCTTGGAGACATCTTCAGGTTTGACCGGATTGGTATAGTTTAATTCGGCTGCCACACCACCGGTAAAGTCCAAACCGAGGTTCAGGCCTTTGGTGGCAATAAAGAAGATACTGGCAACGGTTAAGAGAATTGAAAACAATGCCGCAGGCATCGCAATCTTCATAAACGGAATAATGCGTTCGTCTTCCGGGCGACCGTACTGTTTTTGATTCAGTTGAGTATTTTCAGTCATCAGTGATCTCCTTAAATGCTCAACTTTTTCAAGTTACGTTTTTTGCCATAAATGAGCTGTACCACGGCACGCGTTACTGTAATGGCAGTAAACATCGAGCAGACAATACCAATCATCAGGGTTACGGCAAAGCCTTTGATCGGACCTGTACCAATCGCGAACAGAATGAATGCCACCAGGAATGTGGTCAAGTTCGAGTCGAAAATGGTGTTATAGGCACGATCATAACCGGCCACAATCGCCTGTTTTGGCGAAGCTCCCCATTTCATTTCTTCCCGTATTCGTTCACAGATCAGTACGTTGGCATCGACCGCCATACCGATGGTAATGACGATACCGGCAATACCCGGAAGGGTAAGGGAAGCGCCAATCCAGGACATGACTGTCAGAATCATCGCCAGGTTAAAGACCAAGGCAAAGTTGGCAATCACACCAAACAGACGGAAGAATACCACCATCCAGATGGCGACCAGAAGGAAACCGATCTGAGTTGAAAGTACACCTTTATCGATGTTTTCTTGACCCAGACTTGGACCAATTACACGTTCTTCTACAAAGTACATTGGCGCAGCCAATGCACCTGCACGCAGCATCAAGGCAAGTTCAGCAGCTTCCTGCGGTGAGTCCAGACCGGTAATACGGAACTGAGAACCCAGTACTGCCTGAATGGTTGCAGCGTTAATCACTACAGACTCAGTATACGGGGTACGAACTTCAGTTTGAGTGCCGGTCGCAGGGTCTTCCACATAGTTAATGCGCTGTTTGTTCTCGATGAACAAAACGGCCATACGTTTACCGACCGCATTACGGGTGGCATCCGACATCAGTTTGCCGCCTGCGCTGTCCAGGGTAATGTTCACTTCAGCACCGCCTGTGTCCTGGCTAAACCCACTTGATGCATTCTGAACACGTTCACCGGTTAAGATACGGTTACGGTTCAAGAGGAGCTGACGACCACTGTCCAGTGACTCATAAGCAAAGACTTCTGTGCCTGGTGGCAATGCACCTGTAGCCTGACCGGTATATGGATCAATATATTGATCATTCAGGTCAGACACCAGACGGAACTCGAGGTTCGCGGTACGACCTAAGACACGTTTCGCTTCAGCGGTATCCTGTACACCAGGAAGCTCAACCACAATACGGTTGCTGCCCTGGGTTTGTACCAGTGCTTCTGCCACACCTAACTCGTTAATACGGTTACGTAAAGTGGTCAAGTTCTGATTGACAGCATAAGATTCAATTTCTTGCTTACGCACATCAGTATAGTTTAGACGTAAGGTCGAACCGGTCTCGGTCGCAACAGCCTGCTGGGTAAACTCATTGCCATTACGGCGCAAGAAGTCCATCGTTGCAGAACGATCATCATTGTTGGCAAACTGCATCACAATGGTGTTGTTGCTTAAATTCAGGCTATTAAATTTCAGGTTGTTATCACGCAACTGACGACGTAGATCCGTCGCAGAGGTTTCCATACGCTGGGAAATGGCCTTGTCCATATCCACTTCAAGCAAGAAGTGAACACCACCACGTAAATCCAGGCCAAGCTTCATTGGTTTGGCACCAATTTTTTGCAGCCATTCTGGGGTGGTCGGGGCAAGGTTCAGTGCAACCACGTAATCATCACCTAAACCACGACGTAAAGCCTCTTTGGCTTTAAGCTGTGATTCACTTGAATCTACACGTAATAAGGCTGCATTGTTGCCAAAGCTATTGTCATGGGTGGCAATATTTTCAGTTTTTAAAATTTGCTCTGCTTTTTGTACGATGCTTGCATCAATTTGAGTACCGGCTTTGGCACCCGAAATCTGTACAGCAGGTTCATCTGGATACAAACTTGGCAGGGCATATAAGGTACTGATCACCAGGACAACCAGGATCAGTACATATTTCCATGCTGGGTAACGCATTCGTTTTCTTCTTAAAATGAAAAAGTCGTGCGAGGGCACGACTATTTTTGATTAAAGGTTATTTAAAGTGCCTTCAGGGAGGACTGAAATCACACTTGCACGTTGAACTTTGACTTCTACACCACGGCTCAATTCAACCACTGCGAAGTCACCTTCAATCTTGGTGATTTTGCCCATTAATCCGCCTGCAAATACCACTTCACTGCCAACGCCAAGGCTGTCGACCAAAGCACGGTGTTCTTTGGCACGTTTAGATTGAGGACGCCAGATCAAGAAATAGAAGATTGCAATAAAAACAGCAATCATCAAAAGGTTCGCCATCATGCTTGGTTGTTGTGCAGCTTCACCTGCAGCGTGAGCAGTCGAAATAAAAAGGCTCATTACATTTTCCTAAAATAAAAAACTGGTGATCAACTCGATAATAAATTGACATATTCTTGCAATTTACATTGTCTTTTTCCTCAGCGCAAATGCTGATGGATTAATCTTGCGGACAAGGTGGCACTTCCAGGCCACGGCGGGCATAAAAGTCATGAACAAATTCGTCAAATGTACCGTTGTCTAATGCATCACGCATTGTTTCAGTCAAACGCAGGTAATAGCGCAGATTATGAATCGTACCGAGCATAGAGCCGAGCATTTCTCCACATTTCTCAAGATGGAATAAATAGGCACGGGTAAAGTTCTGGCAGGTATAGCAGTCGCAATGCGGATCGAGTGGGCTTTGGTCATGACGGTATTTACTGTTACGGATTCGCACCAAGCCGTCTGTCACAAAATAGTGACCGTTACGTGCATTCCGGGTTGGCATCACACAGTCAAACATATCGACACCACGACGTACCGCTTCCACAATATCTTCGGGCTTGCCGACACCCATCAAATAACGCGGTTTATCTGCCGGCATTTTTTCTGGAAGATAATCCAGAACCTTGATCATTTCCTCTTTGGGTTCGCCAACGGACAGACCGCCAATCGCATAACCATCAAAGTCGATTTCAAGCAGGCCTTTTAAAGATTCATCACGCAAGTCTTCATACATGCCGCCCTGAATAATCCCGAACAGTGCATTACGGTTTTTCAGCACGTCATGATGCTGGGTTTTACAGCGTTTCGCCCAGCGTAAAGACAATTGCAATGATTTTTGCGCTTCTTCATGCGTCGCAGGGTACGGCGTGCATTCATCAAAAATCATTACAATGTCAGAATTCAGCGTATGCTGAATATCCATTGAAATTTCAGGCGATAAAAATACTTTTGAACCATCAATCGGCGAGCGGAAGGTCACACCTTCTTCTTTAATTTTACGCATTGCGCCCAGACTGAAGACCTGGAAGCCGCCTGAATCGGTCAAAATGGGACTATTCCATTTCATAAATCCGTGCAGGCCGCCATGTTCACGAATTACATCCAGTCCTGGACGTAGATACAAATGGAAAGTATTGCCCAGAATGACTTGAGATTTGATCTCTTTAATGTCGCGTGGCAACAGGCCCTTGACCGTACCATACGTACCCACAGGCATGAACATCGGGGTTTCCACCACACCATGTTCAAGCGTTAAACGACCACGACGGGCACGGCCCGACTGACCTAATTTTTCAAACTTCATAGGAGTTCCACATCAAGGCGAAAAAACAGTTCGCTGATTGTTATAGCTAAAGGGCGCTATTTTCCTTGATTCTTACACTAAACGCCAGCATTGTAGAGCATTCGCTCTGTAATTTTATTTATCGCTGAAGCTAGAGAACATCCGGAGATATTGGCGGATGGGCAGAAAACTGCTGCAAGCGCTGCTGGATATCTTCCCGGCTAAGGGCGCAGCTGCCATCCGGCTCAGAGGCCATTGCAGCGATATGCTGGATCAGTTTCTGGATATAAATATTGCTATCGACAAAGTAGGATTCCAAGGTCAGCAAATAGGCATCTTGTGCCACTTGCAAATAGTCATAAGGCTCCATCACCAGCATCTGCTCTAGATCAATCAAGATATCTTTGTCGTTTTGCGAGAGTTTCAAGCGTTTCTGTATGGCAGGTAAATGAGTAGTTTGTCTGGATGCCAGAAATTTCTGTAAATGAATATGCTCAGGATTAAGTGTCTGTGCAAATTGGCATTCAAATTCGACTTGGGTGGGCAGACTCATGAAAAAAAGGATGCCATCCAGATCCAGACCATAAGCCTCAGAAAGACGATGTTTGGTCTGTTTAAAACTCTCCAGCAATAAATCCAGATGCGTCGCGTGCAGCTGTTTTTGCTGTGCCAATACCGGATGGCCAAAGCTGTGCTGGGTTTTAAAATAATCGGCCAGCAAGGTTTTAAAGGGAATGAGTCCAGAGTGGGGCAAAGCATGTGCCCGATAACGCCATTTCCGGACATTCCAGCGATCCTGTTCCTCCAGATATTGCTGAAGATATTCCGGATCTTTAAAAATACTGCGTTCAGTCGAAATGGCCAGATCATCCAGCAGTAAAAATTCGTCAAAGACCAGACTACAGGCATAGATTTGATCATCCTGATAATGGTCGTATAACCGATAAAATTCCTCGACCAGCGTCTGTTGCAAGTGCTCTAAATAATCCAGCATAATTTTTATTCTTTATATTATAAGTTTTAGATAGGTACAGCCGCATCCTTGGCTATTTTTATAATAAGTTAATGCGCCAAGGATGCAAAATTTTATCAGATCTTGCTGTTCACTCAGTGAAAGTTCGGACGGTAATCAAAATTCTGTGTCACGCTTTGATCACGGAATGGACGTACCACTTTTTTTCTGAGTAACATATTATTAATGATGTTGTGCGGAAAAATCTGGATCTGGTTGTTAAACAGCTCGACATTGCGATTATAAATGGTAATCGCCGCACCGACATTTTCATTCTGTTCTTCAATTTCAGCCATCATTTCCAGATAGATGTCATTGGCTTTCAGTTCCGGATAATTTTCAATCACGACATTCAGGCTATGCATTAACTGTTTGTTCAGACTTTCAATGCGTTGTAATTGTCCAATATCGGCATCCTTGATATTCAGGTTCATGATGTTCTGACGCAGTTCGGTGACTTTTTCTAGCGTGCCTTTTTCAAAACTCGAGTATTGCTCGACCAGCGGTTGCAGCCCATCCAGAATTTTCAGTTTTTGCCGTTCATAACTGGCGACATCCGACCAGGCGCGAATCGTGGCGTTGTGATGACGGACAATACTGTTGCGGATCATGATAATCGTGACAATCAGCGCCACAATGATCAAACATAAAATCAAAAATCCCATCCGAGATCTCCCCAAGCTATATCTATATTTTAAAAATGATGCGAAAAATTTATTTTAAAAACTGCAGCAAATCATGTTGTAAGTTTTCGAGCTGTTTTAATTTAAACGTTCTCAGGTGGCCGCGCAATGTGGAAATATCGCTAATATTCTGCTGCTTGCTCGATACCTGAAATAAATCATGGGGCCCTAGATAGCACAGCATCTTGTTTTCTGGGTGAAACAGTAAATCACCCTGACGCTGTTCAAAAAAGTCGGCCAGTCGCAGCACAAAACCCGGACTGAGTAATTTGGCAGTTTGCAGCGGATCACTGCCATAAAAGCTTAATCTCTGGTTGGTGCGAATATCGCTGCTGTGCCAGGGATGGCTATAAGGATAATAAAATTTCTTTCTGGAAGTCGTAACGGCCAGTCCCTGAATCTGGATATCAAACACAAATACGCCCCACAGGTCTTTATGGACCTGCATCAGTTTGACTGGCTGACCTTCCTTGTTTCGGGCCTGTACTTCATCAATATAGTGGTATTGGAACAGTAGCACCTGATGTTGCTGGCCATTTTCATCTTCCCAGACCGTGCTGGCATAACGCTGAATCTCATTACTCAACGAACCTTGATTGAATACTGGAAATAATTGTTTTAAATGCCGGATAAAGTGCAGGGGATTGAGTGGCATGGAAATATGCAGTGGCTGTTTTTGAAAGGCAAGCTGATATTTTTTGGCCAGTGCCTGTTCTTCCAGAAAAGCAATGACTTCCTCTAAGGGCTGCTGCTGTTCATAGCAAATATAGGCCCAGAAGATGCAGAGACAGCCGAGAAAAACACTGCTCTGAATCCAGATATTTCCCGGAGCAATAAAAATGCTGCCAATCAGAAAAAGCCCAATTCCGGCAAGCGCGAGTGGCAGGTTATTTTCAAACTTGAGCGTAATCGGGCCATTCCAGGGATGCAATCCGTCTAGCAGTTCCTGATGTGTTTTTGCCTGTTGGCCCAGATCCCAAAGCCGAGCGATATTCTGAAACACCACTGCATTTTTCTTGCGGCGAATATGAATGGACTGTTGTACAGACTCGATCGGCATGGGCAATGGTTCTCGCTTATTGTGCCTGATCAACCAGCATGGCATCGCCATAACTGAAGAAGCGATACTTGCTGTCTACTGCATGCTTATAAGCATTCAGGATATTGTCGCGGTTGGATAAGGCAGACACCAGCATTAACAGGGTCGATTCTGGTAAATGGAAGTTGGTGATCAAACGATCGACCACTTTAAACTGATAACCCGGATAGATGAAAATCTGGGTATCACCTGTCCAGGCTGACAGTTCACCCTCATGGGCTTGTGCTGCACTTTCGACTGCACGGGTGGCAGTTGTGCCTACAGAAATGACTTTATTGCCACGCGATTTGGTCTGGCGAATCATCTCGACTGCAGTTTCAGGGACATCGCACCATTCACTGTGCATGATGTGATTTTGAATATCATCAGTACGCACTGGCAGGAAAGTACCTGCACCAACATGTAGGGTCACAAAAGTTTTTTGAATCCCTTTGGCTTCCAATTTTGCCAACAGATCGGCATCAAAATGCAGGCTGGCAGTAGGTGCTGCAACGCTGGCCAGTTTGGTTGGGTCATTAAACACGGTTTGATAACGTTCAGTATCAATCTCTTCCGCTTCACGGTTGAAATAGGGCGGAATAGGGAGGGCGCCATATTTGTCTAAGACGTCTAAAATCGGCTGTGAAAATTCCACAATAAACAGATTTTCATGACGGCCTTGTACGGTTACTTTCACTGCATCCGGGCCAATAAAAAGTTCTGCACCGGCTTTCGGAGTGTTGCTGGCCTTAATATGACAATAGGCAATAAAGCGATCTTGCATACGCTCAACCAGCACTTCTACCGCACCGCCTGAAGCACGTTTACCTTTTAAACGGGCCTTCATGACTTTGGTGTCGTTTAATACCAACAAGTCGCCGTCTTCAAGTAAATCCAGAATATCGGTAAATTGATGGTCATGATATTGACCTTGGGCATCGAGGTGCAACAGGCGAGAGGCACTGCGTGTTTCCAGTGGGTAGCGAGCAATCAGCTCATCGGGGAGATCAAAATTAAAATCAGAAAGTTGCATGATGATTTACGCTAAAAAAACTGCGGCTAGTATAAACTTTTTTCTTTTTTATGGCGGGAATTGCTCGATTTTAAAACGAAAAAATGCGATTTGTTTTAAAAATAAACAAATGCAAATATTCTGCGTTGACAGTGCTGAGAAATCGCGTATTATACCTTTCATCCACTCCCGAGGTGGTGAAATTGGTAGACGCGGCGGACTCAAAATCCGCTGTCAGAGATGACGTGTCGGTTCGAGTCCGACCCTCGGGACCAAAATTCTAAAAAACCCCAAGCACATTCAGTCTTGGGGTTTTTTATTGCCTGAAAAATAATAACCTGTTTCTTTTTCTCTGCTCTTCAAAATTATCTGCTTGATTTAAAAGATAACTCGTGAAAATAACACTACATAGCATCGTTTAAAAAATAGATTACTTCAGTGATTGCGATGCATGAATCAGATATAAAAAAACCGGCGCCTAGACGCCGGTTTTTCTACATTACTGACTCAGTCAGTTTTGCAAAAGCTTAGATCGTTTCAAGCGCTGCATTCAAAGTTGCACTTGGACGCATCACTGCATTTACTTTCTCTTGATCAACTGCGTAGTAACCGCCGATGTCTACTGATTTGCCTTGAACTGCTGCAAGCTCAGCAACGATTTTCTCTTCATTTTCAGCTAAAGTTTTTGCAAGTGGTGCAAATTTCGCTTTCAATTCAGCATTTTCGTCTTGAGCAGCAAGTTCTTCAGCCCAGAATTTCGCCAGGTAGAAATGGCTACCACGGTTGTCCAATTCGCCAGTACGACGAGAAGGAGACTTGTCGTTATCTAGCAATTTACCAGTCGCTTGGTCTAAAGTTTTAGCAAGTAACTTGATGTCGTCATTGCCTTCTTTAATACCCATTTCTTCTAAAGACACCGCCAACGCCATGAATTCACCGAGTGAATCCCAACGTAAGTGGTTTTCTTCAACTAACTGCTGTACGTGCTTAGGAGCAGAACCGCCTGCACCTGTTTCGTACATGCCACCACCTGCCATTAATGGCACGATTGACAACATTTTCGCAGATGTACCCAATTCCATGATCGGGAACAAGTCAGTCAGGTAGTCACGCAGGATGTTACCTGTTACAGAAATAGTATCTAGACCGCGAGCAACACGTTCAAGCGTATAACGCATTGCACGTACTTGTGACATGATCTGGATGTCAAGACCAGTGGTGTCATGATCTTTCAGGTATTTTTCAACTTTCTTGATCAGTTCGTTTTCGTGTGGACGGTACGGGTCAAGCCAGAAGATTGCCGGCATGCCAGAGTTGCGTGCACGAGTAACTGCAAGTTTTACCCAGTCGCGGATCGGTGCGTCTTTCACCTGACACATACGCCAGATATCGCCTTCTTCCACGTTTTGTGACATCAACACTTCACCAGTTTCAAGATCAACGATGTTTGCAACACCGGCTTCAGAGATCTCGAAAGTCTTGTCATGTGAACCGTATTCTTCAGCTTTTTGTGCCATCAAACCAACGTTCGGTACAGTACCCATGGTTTTTGGATCAAAATTACCATTCCACTTACAGAAATTGATCATTTCCTGGTAAATACGCGCGAATGTAGATTCAGGCATAACTGCTTTACAGTCGTAAGGTTTGCCATCAGCGCCCCACATTTTACCGCCACCACGAATCATTGCAGGCATAGAAGCATCTACAATGACGTCGTTAGGAGAATGGAAGTTAGTGATGCCTTTTGCTGAATCAACCATTGCCAGTGCTGGACGGTGTTCTTGACAAGCATGCAGGTCACGGATGATTTCTTCACGTTGAGAAGTTGGAAGTGTCTCGATTTTCTCGTAAAGACCGGCCATACCGTTATTGACATTAATGCCAAGCTCATCAAAAAGCTTGCCATGTTTTTCGAATGCTTCTTTGTAGTAGATTCTTACACAGTGACCAAAGACGATTGGGTGAGACACCTTCATCATGGTTGCTTTAACGTGTAAAGAGAATAGGATACCTGCTTCTTTACAGTCATCCAGTTCTTTTTCATAGAAGTCGCAAAGCGCTTTTTTGCTCATGAACATTGAGTCGATGATTTCGCCGTCTTGAAGCGCAACTTTTGGCTTAAGAACAATGGTTTCACCAGACTTGGTGATCAATTCCATTTTCACATCACGTGCGCGGTCTAAAGTCATTGACTTTTCGCCGTGGTAGAAGTCACCTTCGTCCATGTGTGAAACGTGAGTTTGAGACCACTGTTTCCACTCGCTCATAGAGTGCGGGTGTTTTTTCACGTAGTTTTTAACGGCAGCAGGCGCACGACGGTCTGAGTTACCTTCACGTAGAACAGGGTTTACTGCTGAACCAAGACATTTGCTATAACGTGCCTTGATTGCTTTTTCTTCTTCAGTGGTCGGGTTTTCAGGATAGTCAGGGATTGCATAGCCTTTAGACTGAAGTTCCTTGATACACGCTGTTAGCTGGCCAACAGAAGCACTGATATTTGGGAGTTTGATAATGTTCGTGTCTGGATCTTGTGTAAGACGACCTAGCTCAGCTAGAGTGTCAGGCACCTTTTGCTCTTCGCTTAGGTAATCTGTAAATTCGGAGAGCACGCGCACAGCTACAGAGATGTCACTTTTGACGATCTCAACGCCAGCTGGCTTAGTAAAGGTCTCAATGATCGGCAGCAGAGAATAAGTCGCCAGTAATGGCGCCTCGTCGGTCAGTGTGTAAATGATAGTTGACTTTCCACCAGCCATATATAGCCCCTTGCGTTGGATTGAGTTTCTGAGGACCGAACTTTTGGCCCAGCCTCTTTGAACCGATTTGCTTAAATAAAAACATTGAGAGTATCGTCTTTCAGCGCATTTCAGTCAACGAAATATGCCTTTAGATTGAAATTTGGGCGAAAATTTGTACAGATTTGTGCGGTTTAGCCGTGTTTGTATTTTGTACAAAAAAATAATCATCTTCTGCTGTAAATCCTGATGAAAATGATCGGAAATGATTCGCTAGCCAATTGTATTCACTGAAAATGGTTTTTTGATCCTGACACAGGCTTAAACTGATCCTCGATATGGAGATGGATACCGAGTGACTGGATGCTGTTTTGCGCAAATTCAGTCAGGCTGATGATGCAAATTTGTCCTTGGCAGATGGCTACATCATCATGGAATAGCTTTGCGCTATACTGGCAAGCATCAATGAAATGATCTTAAAGATTGACGCTAACAAGGAAATGTAATGCCCAGCTTGTTTATTGTGATGCTCGGTGGTCGTCATGCCCGTGCCAATACAGAAGTTCATGATGTAGTTTTGGCAGTGGGAGAGAGTCTGGAAGACACCTATCCGCAATTAAAAAATGCCTGGTTTGCGGAACAGAAAGGTCTGCATGTTGATGCCTGGGCGCAAATCAACGGGCTAGAGTTCGAGGGCAAGTCCTATACGCTGCAATTTACTGATGCACAGCCACAGCAATCCGATGAAAAACTTTGGCTGATTAATCTGGGCGGTTATGATCCACGTGAATTTGGCGAGCTGCATCGTTATGTGCTGGTGGTTGCACAGAATGCCATGGTGGCCAAACAGTGTGGTAAAGCTTACTTCGCCCGGCACTGGCAAAAACAGCATACTGACCGTGTGCTGGATGTAGATGACTGTATTGCCATCGATCAGGTTTATGGCCGCTACGTCCAACTGCTAGAGGGTAGTTTTAGCGGCAATCGCTGGGAAAATACTTATCTCACGATTTAAAGCAGTTTGCGATTGAATTAAACCTGTGCCCGGCTTGATGATTCGATAAGCGGTTTAAAAAATCTCTTTATCAAAATTTAATAATTGGCATAATACTGCCAAGGAAAAACAGTTTTGACTGAGATGGAATGTCTTAAATGGATTTAATTCAGGCAAATGGACAACCGCGTTATGGACGTTTCAAGGAGCTTCCAAAAAGTATTGACTATCAGGCATATCAATACAAAAATCCTTATGGTCATGTGCTGTCAGGCTGGCGTAAGCATCTAAAATATAAAAAATTCAAATTCTGTAGTATTCAGCACGAGCATTATACGATTGGACTGGCGATTGCCGATATTGCATGGGCAGGGCATGGTTTTGTCTATGTCTATAACCATATGAGCAATGAAGTGCTGGAATGGAATGCGATTAATTTCCTGTCACGCAACACTGTGCTGGATGAACAGCCGCTGTTTAATCATAGTTATTTTCACAAGTCACCTTTTCAGATCGATATCCAGCATGCCAACGGCGTGCGTTATATCAACGTCAGCAAATATGGCGAGATTAAACTCAGTGCCCGGATTTTTTGTGCTGGCACAGACCCGCTGAGTATGTGCAGTCCGACTGGCATCAACGGCTGGACCTATACCCAGAAACTGACCACTTTGGGCTGTGAAGGTTTTTTCATTAACAAGCAAGGTGAAACCATCCAGTTTAATGAACGCAGCTTTGCCTCTCTGGATGATACCTGCGGCTTTTTGCGCCCGGAAACCGCCTGGTTCTGGTTGTCCTGTAATTTCTGGGATGTGAACCATAACCGGATTGGGCTTAATCTAGCTTCGGGCGTGAATGAAAGTTTTGGCAACGAGAACTGTCTATGGGTCAATGGAAAAATTTATCCACTGGCCGATGTGCTGTTTCAACAGGAATCGGAAAACCAATGGACGATTCAGTCGCTGGATGAAAGATTGAATCTGATGGTCAGCACAGGCTGGCGCCGTTATGAAAATCTCAACCTGCGTCTGGTCGGGAGCCAGTTTAGTCAGTGGCAAGCCAAGGTTTCCGGAACGATTCAGCAGGATGATCAGGAAATTATTTTACTAAATGAATATGCCTTGCTTGAACAGCATTATGCCAAATGGTAAAAGTGCAGGACATAAGACCTAATTTAAAAGCCTTCAATTTTGAAGGCTCTTTTGATTTGAGCTTAATCTTTGGCGGCCTGCCAGAAGGCTTCACCGGCCTGAATTGGATCATTGGTTTCGGCTAAGGTTTTTACCCAGACATCATATTGCGCAATAACCGGATGCTGACTAGGATGGAAGTCTTTTTTAAACCAGTCCCGATATTGTGGGCCCATGCGGGTCAAGGTGCCGTTACGGCCAAACAACCAGGGCAGTCCTTTCAGGTTCATTTGCAGACGCTCTAAGACACTGAAGCCATCATGTTTCAGCATGACATTGGCGCGATAGGCGGTATAACTAAACATCAAAAATGTCGTACTGAGCAGGGTCATTTTGCGCATCCATTCAGGTGTTTTTGCGACCTCTTTCATCACGTCAAAAGCCACATCACGATGTTCCATTTCTTCAATCGCATGCCAGGCAAACATGGCACGTACATAAGGATGGCCGTCTTTTAAGGTGGATTTCTGACCGTAAAAAGTTTCAGCCATCAGCGCGGTCAAGTGTTCTGCCGCTGCCGTAGTTGCAATATTGAACTGTGCTGAACGATGTTTGAGGTCATAGGCGAACATATTATTTAAACGTTCGATAAAATCATCGACGGGCATGCCTTGTTCACGCATCAGCTGGTTCATCTTTTCATGGGTAATGCCGTGCTGTGCTTCCTGACGAATAAAATCTGCCACACGTTGTTGCAGTTCCAGGTCTGTGATCTGATCGCGGAACAGGCGCACACTTTGAATAAAATAACGCTCGCCATCTGGAAAGGTCAGGCTCAAGGCATCGAACATGCGGGTCAGAAAGGGATCGCCGCCAAACCAGTAGCGCGGAATTTCATCCAGTTTAAAATCAAGCTGGGTCCGGACCACGGGCTTTATTGAAGATTTTAATACTGCATTCATCTTAGAAGTTCTTTTTTGTGACGATGCTGACAGTATGTCGGGGAATGCCGTAATTGTTTTGACAGTGCTTGCCAATTTTTATACATTTTATGCCAAATGAAAATAAAACTGCTTAGACTAAAGCAGGCAGCGGGAAGCGCGCATGCAAGAAATTAAAATATCCAATGGTTATATTCAGCTTTGGGCGACTTATCTGCGCAGTCTGCAAATTGAGCCTTTGGAAGCTGACTTTCTGCAAGATGTACATGAAGCGCTTGCCCCCCTGATTGATCAGCCTTTTGCCACGCAAGTGCCGCTGGAATTATTAAATCAGCTTCTGTTAAGAACCCGGCAATATTTAAACTGTCCACAACTAATTTTCGAGATCGTGCAGGTTATTCGTCCAGAACATTTTGGCGTGCTCGGCTATATGGCTTCGCGAAGCAGCAGCGTTGCGGAAATGATCCGCCATATTATGCGTTTTCAACGACTGGTGATTGATGGCAGTGAGTTTGTACCTTTGCAGTTGAAGCAGCGTGAACACAGTATTGAATTATTTTGGGCCTATCTGGACGAAAAATATAATCTGCTCAATGAACTGACCATGGCCGCGATGGTACAGTTGGGACGTGTCATTTTACAGGATCATCAACTGTTAGTCCGTTGTGTACGCTTTGCCCATGCGCCCGATAGGAAACAAATGCATTATCAAAAGTTTTTCGCCAGCGAGGTGAAATTTTCCCAAGCCTACTACGGCATAGAACTGGATTTACAAGGACTGGCACATCGGTCTGAGCAGGCAGATCCTATGCTGTTGCAGTTGCTGGTACATCAGGCAGAACAGGCCATTGCAGCCAAGCCACTAGTTGAGAGTCATCTGGAGCAGGCCCAGCAAATGATTGCCGAACAGCTCCGTACCCGGCATCAGGTCATTAAAGTTGAACAGCTTGCCCGGCAGCTGCTGATGTCGACACGGAGTCTGCAGCGCTTGTTCAGCACCCATGGCACCTCATTTAAAAAACTGCTGGAACAGCAGCGGATTAAACGTTGCGAGCTGCTGTTGCAACAGGGAATGGAGCTGAGCGAGATCGCCGAGCAGCTGGATTATTCTGACCAGTCGGCATTGGCACGGGCCTACAAGGCAGCCACCGGACAGACATTGTTAGAGCGCAAAAGGCAGTTACACCAACAGCGCAGCTAAAAAAAGCGACCCAAACAGGTCGCTTTTTTATTTGAAGAAAATGGTGAGGTTAAGCGCTGGCTTTGATCTTGGGGAATCTAAATGCAATCGCCGCAATCGCAAAAATGGCCAGAATCCAGCAATAGTACACACCACCAATCAGTTCAACCGGTGAGATTTTTGCAATAGAACAGGCCAGTAGTAACTGTGCGCCATAGGGAATCAACCCTTGCACCACACAGGAGAAAATATCCATCAGTGCCGCAGAACGCTTGGGATCTACACCGTATTCTTTGGCAACTTCACGTGCCATATCTCCAGACAGAATAATCGCCACGGTATTATTGGCCACAAAAATATTCGAAAATACTACCAAGAAGCTGATCCCGATTTCGCCAGCACGTTGCTGACCGACTTTAAACAGACGGGTCAGGCTATAAATACGCTCGATCAGCCAGCGTAAACCGCCTTCACGTTGCATGATCGCCGACAGGCCACCCAGGAACATGGACAATAATGCCACTTCAAACATGCCGACAAAGCCATCATAAATTGAAGTATTCAGTTTGAGCAGATCAAATTCAGCTGTGGCAAACAGGCCAAACAAGCCGGAAAGTAGTACCCCAATGGTCAGCACAGCCAGAACGTGTAAACGGCTAAAGGCTAAAATAAATACGGCGATATAAGGTAAGACCAGAAGCCAGTTGAAGTCCTTGTATTCCACTGCATTGCTACTACCGCTACTCAACACGTAAATCAAAATAGTCACGATTGAGGCAGGAACCGCAATCCAGACATTGACTCTGAATTTGTCACGCAGTTGTACGCCCTGACTGGTCGTTGCAGCAATGGTGGTATCCGAGATCATTGAAAGATTGTCACCGAACATGGCACCACCAACGACCGCACCAACCGCATAAACTACATTGATCTCGGTGACCTCGGCAAATCCAAAAGCGATCGGCGCACAGGCTGCAATGGTGCCCATGGAGGTACCCATAGCCGTGGCAATAAAGGCCGAGATCACAAACAGCATCGGCAGAATAAATGTGGGTGGAATCACCGACAAGCCCATCTGCACAGTGGCATCCACACTGCCAATGGCACTACTGACGCTGGCAAAGGCACCGGCCAGCATA
The DNA here is from genome assembly GCF_056642055.1 of Acinetobacter sp. 129952. The sequence continues at coordinate 54,336 of NZ_JBWVSU010000013.1, forward strand.
AACACCATAAACATCAGGATTAAGTTCGGATGACTGGCACCTCTGATGAATTCCTCAATGCCCTGGTTGAGTTTACCGCGATACACTAATGCAGCCAAGATAATCGCAGGCAGGGCAGCCACAGGCGCTTTCACCTGATAGAACGCGAACTCGGTTCCGATCAGGGAATGATAGATTCCGCTACCCAAAAATATGGTTAAAAATACAATAAGCGGCAGCAGTGCAATGGCGCGTGCCTGCACTGTCGCCTCAGAATCAGTCTGCATAGGAGATAAAAAAGTAAGAGAATAGGACTAGTATAAAGCAGGTTTTGCAATTTCAGAAAACTTTATATGAATGCGCTAACATCTGCATTTTTATTAATTTTTATATGATAAAAATAAGTTTATCTAAATATTCAAGATTTTAGGTAATAGCAAAATTAGGCATCTTTGATCATTGTGAAAAAAATCAAAATAATCGTAAATAGACCCTTCCGAATTGTTTTGAAATCTTCGCACAGGAAATGAAGTACTCGAGGTCGGTATCGCAGACTGTTCATTGGACAAAAAATAGCGTTACAATGCGATGTCTTGTATTTCTACATAGTCAATGCCTCAAGTTTGAAACACGTTAAGGAAAATATCACCCTATGTCACGTTTAGCCGCCCGATTTGCACAACTTAAATCTCAACAGCGTAAAGCTTTAGTTTCTTATGTAATGGCTGGTGATCCGCATCCAGAAATTACGGTGCCTTTGTTGCATGAGATGGTGGATGCGGGTGTCGACGTGATTGAGCTGGGACTTCCTTTCTCAGACCCGATGGCAGATGGGCCGGTAATTGCGCTGGCGGCTGAACGTGCTCTGGCTGGTGGAACCAATACGCTGGATGCCCTACATATGGTGAAAGAATTTCGCTTGAAAGACCGCGAAACACCCGTGGTGCTGATGGGTTATCTGAATCCGGTTGAAGTAATTGGCTATGAAAAGTTTGTGGCTTATGCCTATGAATGTGGAGTAGACGGCGTACTGCTGGTGGACTTGCCACCAGAAGAAGCAAAAAGTCTGGGTGAAGTATTGGAAAAATATGACATGGATCAGATTTTCCTGCTGGCACCAACTTCAACCGATGCACGTATTCAACATGTAGCAAAACAGGCCAGCGGCTTTATTTACTATGTGTCACTGAAAGGCGTGACCGGTGCAGCAACTTTAGATGTTTCTGAAGCCGCTGCACGCATTCAAAAGATTAAAGCTGTGACTGATGTTCCTGTAGGCGTAGGTTTCGGTATCAGTGATGCTGCATCTGCGAAAGCGATGGGTGTTGCTGCCGATGCAGTTATTGTGGGTAGTGCGTTTGTAAAGCAGTTTGCAACGCTCGCACCAGAACAAGCCGTTATTGCAACGGTGAATAAAGTCAAGGAGCTTCGAGCAGCGCTCGATGAGTTAGTATGAGTCAACAACTGAAATCAGGCAAAATTCTGAGCCCATCGACCCCATGGACGGAGCGTACTGTTCCGGGCATTCAGGTACCCGATGAGCAAACGGCATATAAAGCGACATTTACCGAGCCTACGATAGAGTGCCCTGAATGTCATGCATTGGTGACCCGTACTGCCATGTCATTCAATGCCTATGTATGCCCGCAATGTGATGAACATTTGCGTATGAAAGCCCGTGAGCGTCTGAACTGGTTCTTTGACCAGGTACAAACAGAATTGGGTCAGGAATTTGTAGCCAAAGATCCACTGAAATTTGTCGATAGCAAAGCCTATCCAGACCGTATGGCAGAAGCGCAAAAGAAAACCGGTGAAACTGAAGCGCTGGTCGTGATTCAAGGTTTGCTGAAAGGCGTACCGATGATTGCCTGTGCATTTGAATTCGACTTTATGGGTGGTTCGATGGGTACAGTAGTGGGTGACCGCTTTGTTCAGGCAGCAGAACGTGCGATTGAAACCCGTCAGCCCCTGATCTGTTTTGCTGCTTCTGGTGGTGCACGTATGCAGGAAGGCATGTTGTCCCTGATGCAAATGGCGCGTACTTCGGCTGCGATCCAGCGTTTAAAAGAAGCAGGTCTGCCTTATGTGGTCGTACTGACTCATCCGGTATACGGTGGTGTAACTGCCTCATTGGCAATGTTGGGTGATGTACATCTTGCCGAACCGAAAGCGATGATTGGCTTTGCCGGTAAACGTGTGATCGAACAGACCGTACGTGAAAAACTGGAAGAACCGTTCCAGCGCGCGGAATATTTGCTTGATCATGGGGTAATCGATCAGATTGTTCACCGTCACGCATTACGTGATACAGTTTATCGTATCGTTACGAAGTTGATGAATTTGCATTGAACACAGCACCCTTAGCAACAGATTCTTTAAATACATGGCTCGATTATTGGAGCCATGTTCACGTTACGGGTATTGATTTAGGTCTGGAACGTGTCATTCCGGTGGCTGAAAAGCTGGGCGTGACATCTCCAGAGGCCAAAGTGCTGACGGTGGCAGGAACCAATGGTAAGGGTTCAACCACTACCACACTGGCCGCGATTCTGAATGCGCAAGGCTTCAAGGTCGGGCTGTATCAATCTCCACATGTGTACCGTTTCAATGAGCGTGTTAAATTGCGCGGCATTGAAGTGGAAGATCAGTTGCTGATTGATGCTTTTGTTCAGGTCGATCAGGCTCGTCGCGAATGCGGTTTGAGCCTGTCTTTCTTTGAAGCCACGACACTGGCTGCTTTTGTGATTTTTAAAGATCAATGCTGTGATGTCTGGGTGCTGGAAGTTGGCTTAGGCGGCCGTCTGGATGTGGTCAATGTGGTCAATCCGGATGTGGCGGTGATTACCAATATTGGTCTGGATCATACTGACTGGCTTGGTGACACCATCGAGAAAATTGCTTTTGAAAAGGCCGGAATTATTCGCCCGGATATTCCCGTGGTATTTGGTGGACAGCAACAGATCCCGCAAGCCATTCTAAATAAAGCCGAAGAATGTAAAGCATCTTTGTATGCAATCAACCGTGATTATTTCTATAAAGCCTTTGAAGATGGCCAAAGCTGGGCTTTTGCTTCATCGGGTACAACCTTAAAACTCCCAACAGGTTCGCTGGCACTGGATAATATTTCTACCGCCGTGGCCGCCATTCTGCTGAGCGGATTAAACGTCAGCCAGCAGGCAATTGCACAAGGCATTCAAACGGCAAAATTGCCGGGACGGTTTGAAATCCGTCAAATCCAGAATAAAACCGTGATTTTTGATGCAGGACACAACCCGCATGGGGTCGAATTTCTACTGAAACAATTACGAGATTATTTAAATTACAATCAAAAATATAATGAAGTCATTTGTGTATTTTCAATGCTGGCAGATAAAGATATAAATTCTGTCGTCAAGTTATTGAAAGACACGGTGCAATTGTGGAAAATTGCACCATTATCCGTTCCACGTGCGGCAGACGTCACAGTTTTGGCTGATGCTTTAAACGGTGAGGCGGTAGAACAATTTGACAATGTAAAATTAGCTTTTAAATCAGCACTGGATCAAACAGATAATAATCAGCTGATTTTGGTATGTGGATCATTTCATACCTTAGAAGCGGTATGGGAGTATTTGGAAGAATGTCAATGAATAACAAACAGCGCTGGATGGGCGGTGTTGTTTTACTCGGTGGTGGTGTTTTATTGGCAGCATTACTCCTGAAAGGCCAAGATGAAATCAATCAGGACCGTCAGCAAAATCCGGCACAGGCTGCGGAAGTTGAAAATAAAGAGACAGGCAATCATTCGCTCGGTTCTTTGACGGTCGATGTGGAAACAGAAAAGCGTTTACTTGAACAGCAACGTCGTGACCGGGAAAAATCGGTTGCAGAACAGGAGGCGCGTGCGGCCGAATTTTTAGCGATGCAACAGCAGGCTGAAGCAGATGCTGCGCGTAAAGCAGCTGAAGAATATGCTGCCCTGAATGCACACCGCCTGGGACAGCAAAGTTCCGATAATATTCCACCAGAACTGGTGGAAGATGAACAGGCCAAGCAGAAACGTCTGGCTGAAGAAAAAGCGGTGCAAGAAAAAAAGTTAGCCCAGCAGCAGCTGGTACAACAAAAAGCCAATAGTTCTACTGACGCAGCCAAGAAAGAAGCAGAGCGTAAAGCTGCTGAAAGTAAAGCCGCTGAAGAAAAACGCAAGTTAGAGCAACAGCAAAAAGCCGAAGCAGAACGTAAGGCGGCTGAAGCAAAACGTAAAACCGAGGAAGAGCGTAAAGCGGCTGAAAAGAAAGAAGCTGAACGTAAAGCTGCCGAGGAAAAACGTAAAGCTGACGAAAAACGTAAAGCTGAAGAAGCCAAGAAAAAGGCTACAGCCGAAGAAGCCAAGAAGAAAGCAGAAGCTGAGCAGGCGCGTAAGTTACTGGAAGGTGAAGAGGACAAGCAATGGATGGTACAGGTGGCACTGGCAGCGAATGAAGCCAATGCGGATGCTGTAGCAGCCAAACTGCGTGCCAAAGGTTATAAGGTCACCAAAAGCTCAACGTCTAAAGGTGTACGCATCATGGTGGGGCCGTCCAAAGACCGTGAGACTGCAGATGCACTTCGTAAGAAAATTGCGTCTGATGCCAGCCTGAATATGAAATCAGCTTGGGTGAATGACTGGGTGCCGCTGGATAAGCGTTAATTCTTTGTATTAATCAAAGTTTCTGTAGATGGATTCTTGAGTTGCTCGCGAATCCATTTTACATTTTCAGGCGTGAATAACTTTTCGATATTGCTCCAAATGGCATGAAAGCCATAACCGCCATGTTTCATTTCCTGTAGCGCCTGCTCAATCGGCCAATGTTCAAAAATAATTCGGTACATGGCGACACTTGCACCAGTGCGGTCTGAACCGTGATAACAATGCAGGAGCACCTTTTGGTGATTTTGTTGTGCTTGCTGAATCAGTAGCATAATTTTCAATAAATCTTCCCGATCAATTGCCCAGGTATGTATGGGTACATGATGTAGCTGAAAGTTTTCATTGCTCAAAACAAAGCTGTCTTGATCCCGTGAACGTAAATTAATAACCACATTGATTTGATGCTGCTTTAATAAAGGAATGAGTTCAGTTGAAGGCTGCTCACTACGATAAACAAAATTGCTGATTTGATGAAAATTATGATTCTGATGAATGGGCTGTCCCCAATGCTGAGGACGTTGAGGTTCAGGCAGGGCGGGCGTAGTCATGCAACCTGTGGTTAGGAGGTAGCCACTCATTAGAATTGGAAATATGCAGATTTTCATACAGAGCGTAGATGTTGTTTTTGTTATTTCAAGTTTAAAGTGAATACGAGATTTTGAATATAAAAAAGCCTATCCGAAGACAGGCTGTATCAACAAATCGAATCCGTGGCACGTCAATGTCGTATTCGATAAAGCATAAAATGTGGAAAATAGAGTTTCTCTTATCCTTTACTTCGCTTGTCTTTCGCAAAATTAAAAAGGAGTCCTTTTAATTTTGCTCAGGATGGGGCGTGAGGCGTAAATAAGGTTTAACCGCTGTATAACCTTTTGGAAAACGTTGCTTGATTTCTTCTTCATCTTTCAGTGAAGGGACAATCACCACATCATCACCGTGCTGCCAGTTCGCAGGCGTGGCCACTTTATGTTTATCGGTGAGTTGAAGTGAATCCACCACACGCAAGATTTCATGGAAATTACGACCGGTCGATGCAGGATAAGTAATAATCAAACGGACTTTTTTGTTGGGATCAATGACCACTAAAGAACGAACTGTTAGCGTTTCGCTGGCATTCGGATGAATAAAGTCATACAGCTCAGAAACTTTGCGATCCTGATCGGCAATGATCGGGAAATTCACCGTGGTGTTTTGGGTTTCATTGATGTCTTTAATCCAGCCATGATGCGATTCAACATCATCGACCGACAAGGCAATGGCTTTCACGCTACGTTTTGCAAACTCGTCTTTCAGTTTTGCGGTATAGCCAAGCTCAGTCGTACATACCGGTGTATAGTCAGCAGGGTGTGAAAATAAAATGCCCCAGCTATCACCCAGAAAGTCATAAAAATTAATCAGGCCTTCACTGGATTGCTGTTCAAAATTCGGTGCGGTATCGCCTAGACGTAAACTCATCTTTTTAGCCTCAATTGGTCTTTTAGTGTCGAGATACGATTTAATATGAATCAATTTTTTTATGATTAAAAATAGTGTTTTTTGCTTTCTTTATGAGTAAATTGCATAAGTAGGATATCCATCTATCCAGAAGCGCAAAAATCAGTCACTTAATTGACTATGTTGCACAGGGAAAATTTGCTACATTACTTTGCCTTAGATCTTAGGGCTAGAACTAAGGATCAGATTTTTTTAGCGGTTTTACAGCAAAACCCTTGTAGTTCAAATTTCTAGCACCATAATAACGACTAAGAACATATTCATTTGACAAGCAAGATTTAGAGAGTCTATTCATGTTGGCAAGTCTGATCGGAGGAATCTTCGGTACCAAAAATGAGCGCGAACTCAAACGCATGCGTAAAATCGTAGACAAGATTAATGTGCTCGAGCCGACGATATCTACCCTTAGCGATGCAGACTTATCTGCAAAAACTGAAGAATTCAAACAACGATATAATAAGGGTGAAACCCTCGATAAACTATTGCCTGAAGCATTTGCAGTCTGTCGTGAAGCCGCGAAGCGGGTGATGGGCATGCGTCATTATGACGTGCAGCTGATCGGTGGTATTACCTTGCATGAAGGTAAAATCGCAGAAATGCGTACCGGTGAAGGTAAAACCCTGATGGGTACTTTGGCCTGTTATCTGAATGCCATCAGTGGTCAGGGCGTGCATGTCATTACCGTGAACGATTACCTGGCGCAACGTGATGCTGAGTTGAACCGTCCATTATTCGAATTTTTGGGTCTAAGCATCGGCATTATTTATTCCATGCAAAATCCGATGGAAAAAGCTGAAGCTTATCGTGCCGATATTACTTACGGTACCAATAACGAATTTGGCTTTGACTACCTGCGTGACAACATGGTGTTCTCGCTAGTAGAGAAAAAGCAGCGTGGTTTGACCTATGCGATTATCGATGAGGTCGATTCGATCCTGATTGATGAAGCACGTACCCCGTTGATTATTTCCGGTCAAAGTGAAGATTCTTCACAGCTTTATGCAGCCATCAATAATATTCCACCAAAATTACAGGCACAGAAAGAAGAGAAAGTGCCGGATGGCGGTCACTTCTGGATTGATGAAAAACAGCGTTCAGTTGAAATTACTGAAGTGGGTTTTGAAACCATTGAAAGTGAACTGATAGAAATGGGCTTGTTGGCAGAAGGCGAGAGCTTGTATTCAGCATCGAACCTAAACCTGTTGCATCATGTTACTGCAGCGATCCGTGCGCATTATCTCTATCAGCGTAATGTCCAATACATCATCAACGATGGTGAAGTGATTATTGTCGATGAAAATACCGGTCGTACTATGCCGGGACGTCGTTGGTCTGAAGGTTTGCATCAAGCCGTAGAAGCCAAAGAAGGTCTGGAAATCCAGCCAGAAAACCAGACTCTGGCAACCACAACCTTCCAGAACTATTTCCGTCTGTATAAAAAACTGTCCGGTATGACCGGTACTGCTGATACTGAAGCAGCGGAAATGAAAGAAATTTATGGTCTGGATGTGGTGCTGATTCCAACTCACCGTCCAATGATTCGTCAAGACCATAACGATTTAATTTACTTAAATCGTGAAGGAAAATATAACGCGATTATTCAAGAAATTCAGCGTGTGCATGAAGCTGGTGTTGCACCAATTCTGATTGGTACAGCCACCATTGAAGCTTCTGAGATCCTGTCGGATAAGCTAAAAGCTGCAGGGATCCAGCATGAAGTACTGAATGCCAAACAGCACGAACGTGAAGCCGATATTATTGCGCAGGCCGGTGCGCCGCGTGCAGTGACGATTGCCACTAACATGGCCGGTCGTGGTACCGATATCCTGTTGGGTGGTAACTGGAAGGCGTTGCTGGCTAAAATTGAAAACCCGACTCCTGAAGATGAAACTCGTCTGAAAGCAGAATGGGATGTTAATCACCAGGCCGTGCTGGATTCAGGCGGTTTGCATATTATCGGTTCCGAGCGTCATGAATCACGCCGTATCGATAACCAGCTGCGTGGCCGTGCCGGTCGTCAGGGTGACCCGGGTGTATCACGTTTCTACCTGTCACTTGAAGATGACTTGATGCGTATTTTCGCCGGTGATCGCGTAGTCGGCATGATGCGTGCCATGGGCTTGCAGGAAGATGAAGCGATTGAGCACAAAATGGTGTCTCGCTCGATTGAAAATGCGCAGCGTAAAGTGGAAGCACGTAACTTCGATATTCGTAAGAACTTGCTGAAATACGATGACGTGAATAACGAACAGCGTAAGATCATTTATAGTCAGCGTGATGACATTTTGGCAGAAAATTCACTGCAGGATTATATTGAAGAAATGATCCGTGAAGTGATGCAGGGTGTGATCGCCAACTATATTCCACCTGAATCGATTCATGACCAGTGGGATATTGAAGGTCTGGAACTGGCGCTACGTGAAGATCTTTCGATGGATCTTCCTATCGGGCAATGGCTGGAACAGGACCGTCGTCTGGATGAAGAAGCTTTGGTGGTTCGTATTACCGATGAAGTGCTGAACCGCTACCGTTCGCGTCGTGAACAAATGGGTGGGGAATCTGCAGCATCGCTTGAACGTCACTTTATGCTGAATTCTCTGGACCGTCATTGGAAAGAGCATCTGGCGGCTATGGATTACTTGCGTCAGGGTATTCATTTACGTGGTTATGCGCAGAAGAATCCGGAGCAGGAATACAAAAAAGAAGCTTATAACCTGTTTGTGAACATGCTGGGTACGATCAAATCCGATGTCGTGACAGATCTGTCACGCATCCACGTACCGACCCCTGAAGAGCTGGCGGAAATGGAAGCACAGCAGCAGGCACAGGCTGAGGCAATGCGTTTGCAGTTATCTCATGAAGAGTTTGACGGCTTGTTGGCAGGCGACTATGAGGTGACGACCGAGCAAAATGCTCAGGCCAATCCGGTAGCACCAGTTTTTGAAGCACCGGCAAGTCGTAATGCACCTTGTCCATGTGGTTCAGGCCTGAAATACAAACAGTGTCATGGTAAGATCTAAACGCTATTAAAAATCAGAGCCCCATGGCTCTGATTTTTTATGTATGAAGATTTTTCAGAAATTGAATACTGTTTGCAGTCTTAGGAATTAAATGCTATTTAATGGCTCATTCAACACCTCAAAGTGGAATAACCTGAATGAAAAAAGTATTAAAAACGCTCATGATTGCCGTTTTGGCAATGCCTGCCTTAAGTTTTGCACAAACTGCAGCGACCACAACAATTGATAAAGTTCAGCAAGCGGTGGGTACTAACACTGCTCAAGTACAACGTACCGATGCACAAGTGACTGTGGCAAGCCCACGTACCGGCATCCGTTATACCTTTGCCAACCAGAATCGTCCGATTGTGTTGCAGACGGCTGCGATTGCAGCTGCCAATGCGGCAAATGCAGACCGTATTGTTGCTACAAATCCGGCACTTTCTACTGCAAGTCAACAACAGGCGAAACAGGCTTTGCTAAGCGAATCTGGACAACTTGCACAAAATTAAAAATATCTTATTTTAAAAATGTAGAAACCAGTCTTGATGACTGGTTTTTTATTGTGAAAATCCATAACAAATCTCAGGCTGGCTCAGGCTTTGGCTCGATTTTTTGTTGCAGATCAACTAAGCTGTATTTTTCTAAAACTTCAATATTGGACTTTAAAATGGCAGTTGGTGACGTATCTATGCCACAGATGCATGTGGTGAAAGGGGTTAAAATTGGTTCGGCTGAAGCCTATGTGCGCTATCAGAACCGACGTGACCTGGTGATATTTGAACTGGCTGCAGGCTCCAATGTTGCAGGGGTGTTTACCCAGAATGCCTTTTGTGCAGCACCAGTGCATGTATCTAAAGCCCATTTGCAAGCGGGTAATCCACGTTACCTGGTAATCAATACCGGAAATGCCAATGCAGGAACAGGCCCTACAGGCATGGCAAATGCAGAAGCCACCTGTGCCAAGCTGGCTGAACTTGCAGGCGTACAGGCTGCTGAAGTGTTGCCATTCTCGACTGGTGTGATTGGTGAGCAGCTTCCAATGGAGCGTTTGCTTACAGGTTTACAGCCTGCGCTGGATTCATTGCGTGATGATGCCTGGGTCGATGCAGCAACTGGAATCATGACCACAGATACCACCCCGAAAGGTGCTTCAGAACAGTTCGAGCTGGATGGTGTGACTTATACCATGACCGGTATTTCCAAAGGTGCAGGCATGATTCGTCCCAATATGGCGACCATGCTGGGTTATGTGGCGACGGATGCACCGATCAGCCGTGAACTGGTTCAACCGTTATTAACTGAAACAGTCAATGTATCGTTTAACCGTATTACAATTGATGGCGATACCTCAACTAATGACTCGTGTATTTTTATTGCCACAGGTCAGGCCGGTGGTGCTGAAATCACTTCGACTGAAGATCCACGTTATGCAGTGGTGCTAGACGTATTGACACGTACCATGAAACGCCTTGCGCAACTGATTGTACGTGATGGTGAAGGTGCGACTAAATTCATTACCGTGACTGTAGAAGGTGGTGGCAATACTCAAGAGTGCTGCGATATTGCCTATAGCATTGCGCATTCACCGCTGGTCAAAACCGCAATCTTTGCTTCTGACCCAAACTGGGGCCGTATTCTGGCAGCGATTGGTTATGCCGGTGTGCCAAATTTAGACGTTGCAAAAATTCAGGTTTGGTTAGATGATGTACAAATCTGCAAAGATGGTGGTGCGGCAGCAGACTATACTGAAGCAGCCGGTGCACGTGTGATGGCCCAGGCTGAAATGACGATTCGTGTTGATCTTGGACGAGGTCAGGCAAAAGATACGGTTTATACCTGTGACCTGTCGTATGACTACGTAAAAATCAATGCAGATTATCGCTCATAATTCAGATTGTTTATAAAGCCTCCGTTGTGGGGCTTTTTTTATACTTAATGATTTTTAATGACTGGTCAAAAATAGCATTTCGCCAGAGATGACCGGGATGTAGGGTGAAAGGTTCATTGAATAGTGAACCATGAGGGTAGAGTAAGAGTTGTTATGAATGATGCGACCAAATTAATAGCCAATGAAGCTAAATCGATTGTGCAGGCGCATTTAGATCGTTTAGGTGTTCCACAAGAACATCAAATGAGCCAGCAGGAAAAATTGGACAAATTTGCACAGATCAAGGCAGAGCTGGAAAAACAGGATGCTGTTTTGGTGGCGCATTATTATTGTGATCCTGAAGTGCAAGAACTGGCTGAACTGACGGGGGGCTGTGTTTCCGATTCACTGGAAATGGCGCGTTTTGGTCGCGATCATCCAGCTTCAACGCTTGTGGTAGCTGGTGTGAAATTTATGGGCGAAACCTCTAAAATTCTTTCACTCAATAAAACCGTGCTGATGCCAACTTTGGAAGCGACCTGTTCACTGGACTTAGGTTGTCCTGTCGATGAGTTTACCGCTTTTTGCGATGCGCACCCGGATCATACCGTGGTGGTTTATGCCAACACGTCAGCGGCCGTGAAAGCCCGAGCCGATTGGGTCGTCACTTCAAGTTGTGCAGTGGAAATTATCGAACATCTGGACAGTCTGGGCGAAAAAATCATCTGGGCACCAGATCAGCATCTGGGTCGTTATATCCAGAAAAAAACCGGTGCAGAGATGTTGCTCTGGGATGGCGCCTGTATCGTGCATGAAGAATTCCGTTCACGCGGTATTGCCAATATGAAAGAGCTCTATCCAGATGCGGCAGTTCTGGTACATCCCGAATCACCGATGTCTGTGGTCGAGATTGCCGATGCGGTGGGTAGTACCTCACAATTAATTAAAGCAGCACAAACTTTGCCAAATCAGCGTTTAATCGTAGCTACTGATCGCGGTATTTTTTATAAAATGCAGCAGGCAGTGCCGGATAAAATTCTGATTGAAGCACCAACCGCAGGAGAGGGGGCAACTTGTCGTTCTTGTGCGCATTGTCCTTGGATGGCCATGAACGAGCTGGATGGTATCTTGCATGTGTTACAGCATAAAGATCAGGAAGTGCATGTCGATCCGGTACTTGCTGAACGAGCTAAACTGCCTCTAGATCGCATGCTGAACTTTAGTGCCGGACTAAAACGTTAAAATTTGTATAAAAAATGTCTGAAGCGATTGATAAATAAACGCTTGAAGCGTTTTTTCGGTTTTTTTTAAATATAGGTGTTGACGTCTCCGGGCGTCGCGCCTAGAATGCACACCGTACCGAACGATGTTCGATACGAAAGCTGAGATGAATCGGAGCATAGCACAGCCTGGTAGTGCACCTGGTTTGGGACCAGGGGGTCGTAGGTTCGAATCCTACTGCTCCGACCAATTCTTCAAGGCAAATGATGTTTGCATCAGTAACGCGCTTGTAGCTCAGTTGGATAGAGCATCCGCCTTCTAAGCGGATGGTCACAGGTTCGAATCCTGTCAGGCGCGCCATTTGGTCGCTTGATGTTAAGAATCAAAATGATGGTGGATGTAGCTCAGTTGGTAGAGCCCTGGATTGTGATTCCAGTTGTCGCGGGTTCGAATCCCGTCATTCACCCCAACTTTTAAAGTTGAAATCGGAGCATAGCACAGCCTGGTAGTGCACCTGGTTTGGGACCAGGGGGTCGTAGGTTCGAATCCTACTGCTCCGACCATCTCCTTCAAGATGGTCGAGATAAAAGATACCGCGTTAAGCGGTTTTTTTATGCCTGAAATTCAATGTGAATAAAAAATATACAATTGTTATCGGTGGCTATCATGATGAATGCTCGAATTCCTATTAAATTATTTTTCATCTAATAAAACTGTGCATTGAAGATTGCTTTCTTCTCGCATTGCTTCACTCTTAATTTTAATCATTCAACAATTTAACCAGAGTTTATCTATAGAGTGATTATCTTGTTGAATGGAATTTTAATGGATGGATGAGGATTATATTTTTAAAATGGGTAAGGGATTCCATAGTAAATCTATTTTATTAACTCATCTGTTGTGTTTGATCTGAAATAAAGACAATAAAAAATTTTTAGATAGATATAGCAATTAAATTAACTAGAAATACCCATTGATAAGTAAATAAACTACTTTAAAACATCAATAATTGAATAAATTTTGAGTGAAAAATAGAAAAACCTGTATTTTTTGTAGAATAAATAAACAGTCGTGATGATTTTGCTGAATTATTTAAGAATAGGGGTTGTATTGGGTTGGGAATCCTGTAGAATGCACATCCATCGGCGGTGATGAAGATTAAAACTTCTGATAAAACAGTGACTTAGTTAAGTTTGATTGAGTTGGGTTTTAGGAAGAAAGTTTAAAAATAGTTTTCATTACTGGTTGACTTTCTAGAGATAGAGAGTAATATAGCCGACCTAGCTTGCTGGTGACGAATTAGCAAGAAGATCATTAAGAGATTA